>NZ_LT838813.1:1832500-2055000 GCF_900176595.1 Aquiflexum balticum DSM 16537 | reverse complement strand
CCAGTCAACAGTCTGCTCATTTCCATCTTTTGGAACATTGTATTGCCATGCCCCTTCTGGAGAATGCCTTGCCCAAAATCCTTCTGCATAGACAATGTCGCCTATAGCACCTGCGGCAAGCAGTTCTTTGGCCTTTTCATTACCCAATGAAGAAACTCCTTGGCTGCCCACTACCATGACTTTTCCTGATTTTTTCCAAGCATTAACGACATCCATTCCCTCTTTGACAGAATGTACCATCGGTTTTTCGCAGTAAACATGTTTTCCCGCATTCATGGCATCAATGCTGATCTGCTTATGCCAATGGTCAGGGGTCGCAATGATGACCGCGTCTATGTCCTTTCTTTTGAGTACTTCCTGGTAATCCTTGGTGGTAAACAAATTGGTTCCCCATTTTTGCTTTGCAGATTCAAGTCGGCCAGTGTATAAATCACAAACAGCCACCAATTTGACATTGGCATGTCTCAATGCGGAATTGGTATCTTCTGTACCCATGATTCCTGCACCGATCAAAGCCAGATTGATCGGCGCATCATTGGCAGTACCAATGGCAATATCTCTTTCAAGGAAATTTTTATCCGGGATTTCTCCAGAAAATGCCAACGGACTAATTGCCGCAGCTGCTCCTGTCGCTCCCAGTTTTTTCAAGAAATACCTTCTATTCTGTTTCATTGTTTTGGGTTAATTATAATTTAATTTTAAGAATCGAAAAGTTACTTAAATTTTTTATAAAAGTATTTCCCGATGCTCTATATTTTTATAAACGGAAACTGTCCAAGATAAGTAATTGATCCTTTTAAAGAGTTGAAAAATATTTCCCAGCAAAAACCAATCTACTTCCATACCAAGAAAACATTTCCCCATCAACTATACGGATTTTGGCATTGGGTAATTTTTCCTGAAAGAATGAAATGTGTTTTTCTTTAAAAGGAAATGGCTCCGAACTCAGCAAAAGGTAATCCGGATTCATATGGACTAATTCTTCCAAATCAATTTCAGGATATCGAACTTGGTCAATGAGATTTTGGAAACCAGCTTTCTTCAGCATTGAGTCAATAAAAGTATTCGACCCTACAACAATCAATGGATCTTTCCAAATCAGGTAAACGGCTGATCCTTTAAATCTGAACTCCTTTTCCAATTCATTCTTGATCTGGGAAATAATTTGATTTGCTCTTGGAACAGTATCCGTCAACTCCCCTATGCTCAAAATCATCCGGTAAGCATCTTCCAAGGTGAAAATATCACTCATCCAAATTGGATACTTTTCCGAAAGTCTTTCTATCCCCTCTTTGTAATTTTCCTCTTTGTTTCCAATAATAAGATCCGGCTGAAGTGAATCAATTCTATCGATGCGGAAATTTTTCGTTCCACCAATAACAGTTTTCTCTTTTTTCAACCCTTTAGGGTGGACACAAAATTTGGTGACCCCGACAATCCTATCTCCCAGACCCAAATCCACCAAAAGCTCCGTCTGTGATGGAACCAAAGAGACAATCCTTTTTGGTGGATTTGGAAGGAAAATGGTTCTTTGAAGTTGGTCTTTGAATTGGGGCATGGTTATTTGGTTATTGCGTTTTTTATTTAGCCAAGCCTCTGATTGGAAATCTCAATTACTTAATTATTGAACAACCTTCATTTAATATACCGAAAATCATACTCCGGGTCCAATTCAGCCAAAAACTGATACATCAACAAAATCACGTTTTCAATATCCTCCTTACTGGCTGTTTCTACTGTAGTGTGCATATATTTCAAAGGAAGGGAAATCAAAGCAGAGGGAACGCCTTCATTGGAATAGGCAAAAGCATCTGTGTCTGTACCGGTACTTCGGGATGCGGCAGCTCTTTGAAATGGGATATCATTCTTTTTGGCTGTTCCAATGATCAGATCAAGCAGCTTTTTATGAACTGCAGCTCCATATGTTAATACCGGCCCTTTCCCGGCTATCTGTTCGCCGCTAGTCACCTTGTTGTACATAGGTGCCGTCGTGTCATGACAAACATCTGTAATTATAGCAACATGGGGCTTAATTTTTGCGGCAATCATTTCTGCTCCCCTTAGTCCTATTTCTTCCTGAACGGCATTGACAATGTAAAGACCGAAAGGCAATTTGATCTTGGATTCATGAATTTTTTTGGCTACTTGGGCAATCATATAGCCCCCAATCCTATTATCGAGTGCTCTCCCTGAGTAGAATTTTTTATTCAATTCCTGTAATTCATCTTTAAAGGTGATTACGCAGCCGACATGAATTCCCATTTTCTCCACTTCTTCTTTCGTCCTTGCGCCTACATCTATAAAGATATTATCCAGGGTCGGAGCTTCTTCTTTTCCTTCCTTTCTGGTATGGATGGCAGGCCAACCAAATACCCCGGGAATCATAGCAGCATCGGTATGTATATTGACGCGCATCGAAGGTGCGATCATATAGTCTGAGCCCCCATTACGGCGTACATAAATATAACCATCAGCATTGATATAGTTGACAAACCAACTTATTTCGTCAGCATGTGCTTCGATGACTACTTTATATTCCGCATTCGGATTGATGACTCCAACGACAGTTCCATAGCTGTCTGTAAAATAACTGTCGACAAAAGGCTTGATATAATCCAACCATATTTGTTGGCCTGAAGCCTCAAATCCTGTCGGAGAGGCATTGTTGAGGTATTTGTATAGAAATTTATTTTCTAATGACATATCATTTTGTTTTTATGTACTTACAATGGAATATTCCCATGCTTTTTCCTAGGCAACTTATCCACTTTGTTCTCGAGCATTTTGAAACCCCGGATCAATTTTTCTCTTGTTTCGGAAGGTATGATGACCTCATCGATAAAGCCTCTGTGTGCTGCCCGGTAAGGGTTGGCAAATTTGGCAGTATATTCTTCTATTTTTTCCTGTAACTTGGATTCCGGATCCTCTGCTTCAGCTATTTCCCTTTTGAAAATAATTTCAGCTGCACCTTTAGCCCCCATCACTGCAATCTCTGCAGTAGGCCAGGCAAAATTCAAATCCGCTCCGATGTGTTTTGAATTCATCACATCGTAGGCGCCTCCATAAGCTTTTCTTGTGATAACCGTAATTCTTGGAACGGTAGCCTCCGAAAAAGCATACAATAGCTTGGCCCCATTGGTAATAATTCCATTCCATTCCTGATCAGTTCCTGGTAAAAATCCGGGGACGTCCACTAAAACCAGCAAGGGGACATTAAAAGAGTCACAAAACCTTACAAACCTTGCTGCCTTAATGGAGGCATGATTATCCAAAACCCCTGCCAGGGACTGTGGCTGATTGCCAACAATACCAATACTTCGACCGGCCAGTCTTGCAAAACCCACGACAATATTTTCAGCATAGTTTTTATGCACTTCTAAAAATGAAGTTTCATCGACAATTCCCTCCACGACTTCCCTGATGTCATAAGGATGGTTGGGATTGTCAGGAATAATTGTATCCAAAACATCCCTAGTTTCATCTTCTTTCAATTCATAATCATAAACAGGTGCCACATCTTCACAATTTTGGGGCATGTAGCTCAGCAGTTTTTTGATATGTTGAATGCAGGCCAGTTCATTGACACAGGCAAAGTGCGTGACACCGCTCTTTGTGCTGTGTGTACTTGCTCCACCAAGCTCCTCTGCTGTAACAGTCTCTTGGGTAACTGTTTTTACAACATTCGGACCTGTGACAAACATATAGGAGGTGTTTTCAACCATAAGGATGAAATCCGTAATTGCAGGGGAATATACAGCCCCGCCGGCACAAGGTCCCATTATTGCCGAAATCTGGGGAATTACTCCCGAAGCAAGCGTATTTCTATAAAAAATGTCTGCATATCCGCCTAGAGATACTACTCCTTCTTGAATTCTAGCGCCACCTGAATCATTTAAACCTATAACCGGTGCACCATTTTTCATCGCCATATCCATAATCTTGCAGATTTTTTCTGCGTGGGTCTCAGAAAGTGAACCTCCAAAGACAGTGAAATCCTGGGAATACACATAAACCAACCGACCATTGATTTCTCCATAGCCCGTCACCACACCATCCCCCAAATAATGCTCCTTATCCAGTCCAAAATCCTTGGCGCGGTGCATTACAAATTTGTCTATTTCCTGAAAAGTACCTTCATCAAGCAGCAAGTGGAGCCTTTCTCTAGCGGTAAGTTTACCTTTATCATGTTGCGCTTCAATCCTTTTTGCACCTCCACCAAGCAAAGCTTCGGCATTTTTCTTTTTCAACAATTCTGCTTTGTCCTTATTGCTTGGAAGTGTATAAACACCTTTTATGTGGCTTTCCTTGGTCATGTAAGTTTTGGTTTGTTTTTATCAAATATAAGCAGGGACAATAAAGGGAGAAAATAATTAATGACCAACCCCGATTTTATTCATTTTCTTACTTAAAGGTACGGAGCAACAATGGATTTAAGATAAACTTTCTATATTCGCACAACCAAAATTGAGGCGGTATGATCCCGACTAAAGCAGCGATTATTGACATGGGTACCAATACATTTCACTTGTTATTGGTTGAGTTGTATGATAATAAGTACGAGACGATATATAAAGAAAAAATCCCAGTTAAAATTGGACAGGGAGGTATAAGTCAAAACATCATTCATCCTGATGCTATCAAAAGAGCACTTCATACCCTGAAGCATTTTAGAAGTATGATCGATGGGGAGGGGATTCAGAATATTTTTGCTTTTGCCACCAGCGCAGTAAGAAATGCTGAAAACGGAAATGAATTTGTCAGACAGATTAAAGATCTTTTTCAGATAGATGTCAATGTCATTGATGGTAAAGAGGAAGCTCAGATGATCTATGAAGGTATCCGATTCAGTGGCTCATTGAACGGAGAAACTTATCTGATGATGGATATTGGCGGAGGATCTGTTGAATTTATTATCGGTAATTCCAATGAGGCTTTTTGGAGACAAAGTTTCGAAATAGGTGGTCAAAGAATGCTGGATCTATTCCATTATCATGATCCTATTTTGAATGAAGAAGTAGATAATCTTACTTATTATTTACAGGAAAAACTAACCGAGCTCAAAGAGGCTATAAACCTGTACCAGCCAAAAGGGCTAGTTGGTGCATCAGGGACTTTTGATACACTCACGGATATCCACTATGCTTCTCTAAATCAATCCAAACCCAAGACCCAACAAGTATTTCAGTTATCAAGAGATGGTTTTGAAGTGATATTACAGAAATTACTTACTC
The DNA here is from genome assembly GCF_900176595.1 of Aquiflexum balticum DSM 16537. Taxonomy (GTDB): domain Bacteria; phylum Bacteroidota; class Bacteroidia; order Cytophagales; family Cyclobacteriaceae; genus Aquiflexum; species Aquiflexum balticum. The sequence continues at coordinate 2,049,769 of NZ_LT838813.1, read as the reverse complement.
TGAATAAAGAGGAGAGGCTAAATATCAAAGGCATGATACCCATGAGGGTGGATATGATTGTGGTTGCTTCATGCTTGATAGAATTCATTCTAAAATTAGTTCCGGTGGATAATTTGATATGTTCTACTTTTGCACTTAAAGAGGGGGCAATTGCCCAATTGATGGGAAAACATTCCATGGCAGCAGCAGTAAATGGCTAAAAAAAATTCTTGCCAATCAATTAATAAAAGAATCCTGATAAAATGACTTTTCAATATTCGCTTTTATTTGAATTCACAAAAAGCATCCTAATTAAAATAGGCTGTTCAGAAAAAGATGCAGATTTGGCAGCAGATGTATTATTGTCAGCTGACCTTCGAGGAGTGGATTCTCATGGCGTGGCCAGGTTATCAGGATATGTGAGGCTTTGGGAAAAAGGCCGGATCAACGCAACTCCAAAAATCAAAATCGTACATGAAACTCCAAGCACCGCTGTTGTGGACGGTGACAGTGGACTTGGTTTGGTAGTGGCACCATTTGCCATGCAGGTTGCTATTGAAAAAGCCAAAAAAGTCGGCACCGGTTGGGTTTCTGTAAAAAACTCCAATCATTATGGGATCGCAGGTTATCATGCCATGATGGCTTTGAACCATGATATGATAGGTATTTCTCTTACCAATGCGAGCCCTTTGGTAAGCCCGACTTTCTCCAAAGAACGGATGTTGGGAACCAACCCCATTTCAGTTGCTATCCCGGCCAAGGCCGAGCCACCATTTGTTGCGGATATGGCTACCACAACAGCTGCAAATGGCAAATTGGAGATTTTACAAAGAAAAGAATTGGATGCTCCTTTGGGCTGGGTTCAGGACAAAGACGGAAATCAGACCACAGACGCAAATGGAGTTAAAAAGGGCGGCGCCCTATTGCCTCTTGGTGGAGACAGGGAGCATGGGTCCCATAAAGGATATGCTTTAGGTGCCATCGTGGATATTTTTTCGGCTGTATTATCAGGTGCCAATTATGGACCTTGGGTTCCACCTTTTGTTGCATTTTTGGAACCTGACCCCAATCCTGTCGGTGAAGGAATCGGTCATTTTTTAGGTGCCATGCGGGTTGATGCGTTCAGACCTGCAGATGAGTTCAAGTCCAATATGGACAATTGGATTGGAAGATTCAGAAATGCTAAGCCTATTGAAGGTCAGGAGAAAGTCTTAATTCCTGGTGACCCTGAAAGAGAATTGGAAGCCGAAAGAAAAATTACCGGCATACCTTTGATCAAACCAGTAGTTGAAGATCTGAGACTCTTGGGGAAAAGATTTGAAATAGAATTTCCGATTTAAATTTACACGGTTTCAAATTTTGCTTTGAGCATTAAAATTTCCAATTTTAAATATAAGTATTGCTCACGCTCCTATGGATTTTCTATTAAATCGTAACGAATTTAAAGCCTCAAATGCTTCGACAAAAGTCAATTATGGCAAAATTTATGAAGGCAAGTCTACCTTAGAACTTTTAGAGATTGCGGGTTACCTAAATAGTATTGCTTTTAACTATTTAGATGGCAGTCCGCCAACTATGGATAAGACAATATTCAAAGTCCGAACCCGAAATTGATGGAGAAAATACTCAATAAAGACTTTAGGGAATTTATCCAATCATTTGAGAAAAACAACGTGGAATATATACTTGTTGGTGGGTTTGCTGTGATTCTTCATGGTTACCCTAGAACCACAGGAGATATCGACTTATGGGTAAATAGGACTAAGGACAATTACAAAAAAATAGAGTTTGCGTTTCTTGATTTGGCATGCCTCTATTTGACATGACTCAGGATAATTTTTTACACCACAAATATTAGGATGTATTTACTTTTGGAAAGTCCCCTGTTGCGATAGATATAATGGTAAAGGTAAAAGGTCTTGAATTTGAAACCTCTTTTAAAAATGCCGTTTTTTTTAAAGATGAGGACCTAAACCTAAGGACACTTTCAAAAGACGACCTAATAAAAGCCAAATTAGCCGTGAAAAGAGGTAAAGATTTAGATGATCTTGAAAATCTTTAATTATCCCTTAGTTTAAAACCATCCATCAAATCAAATTTGTACAGGTTTGACCTTTTTGTAAATTGAGGAATTAATTCTGGCAAACCAATTAATCCCGAAAACTATGAACTCCCAAAACTTTAACCGTCGTCAGTTCCTCAAAGGTAGCAGTGCCGCATTGGCCTTGGCCAGTATGGGCATGATGAGTATGGATTTTATCCATAATGAAAAACCACTAAAGGTTGCCCTTATCGGAGCAGGATGGTATGGTAAAAGTGATCTTTTCAGGTTGATTCAGATTGCAAATGTTGATGTAGTTGCTTTATGCGACGTCGACAGCATGATGTTAAAAGAAGCAGGAGACCTTGTGGCGGCAAGACAAAAATCCGGAAAAGTCCCTATTCTTTACAAAGATTATAGAGAGCTACTTAAAAACCACAAGCCAGACATCACCATTATAGGTACTCCTGATCATTGGCATGCCTTACAGGCTATAGCTGCTATAAAAGCCGGATCGCACTTATATCTCCAAAAACCTATTTCTGTTGATGTTATTGAAGGGGAAGCAGTGGTAGCCGCAGCCAGGAAATATAAAAAAATGGTACAGGTCGGCGTACAGCGACGAAGTACCCCTCATGTTATAAAAGCCAAAAAAGAAATAATTGATAGTGGCAAAATAGGGAAGGTTTCCCATGCTGAAGTATGCTGCTATTATCATATGCGTTTAAACGCCAATCCACCATCAGAACCCGTTCCAAGTCATATTGATTATGACATGTGGACAGGTCCGGCACCTTACCGGGAGTATGATGGCATACTCCATGGCCGATGGAGGTCCTTTATGCAATATGGCAACGGAATACCAGGAGATATGTGCGTTCATATGCTGGATACAGTGAGATGGATGCTGGGGTTGGGCTGGCCAAAAAAAATTACTGCAACAGGTGGGATTTATGTACAAAAAGAAAGTAAAGCAAACATTGCAGATACACAGACAGCAATTTATGAATTTGACGAACTGAATGTGGTATGGCAGCATAGGACCTGGGGCAACCCTGTAGATCCTGAGTATCCATGGGCATTCAAGATTTTTGGAGAAAATGGTGTTTTAGCAGGCAGTACAATGAAAGCAGAGTATTTCCCTTATCCTAAAGGTGATAAAATTGAATTTGACGTCCTTTACGAAAGAGAAAAATATCCTGAAGACTTGACCGAATCCCGAATAGAACTTCATGCAGCTCCTGCCACGCGGGGTCAATTCCAGGATCTTCTTGATTCAATCGATTCAGGTGAACTTCCTGTTGCAGATGTCCTTGAAGGACATATTTCCTCCGCTTCCTGTATTTTGGCAAACATGTCGATGGAATTGGGAAGATCTTTGGTCTATGACCCTGAAAAAATGCTCATAGTAAACGATCCTGAGGCCACTCAAAAACTCAGAAGGCCTTATCGAGGCCCATGGCAACATCCTGAACCGAATAATATTTGAACCCTATCCCCGGAAAATTTTCCGGTTTTTTTTTAATTATTGTAGCGTTTATGGAAATAGTTGCGTCTTGGTCTTATAAACTAAACCAAAACTATTTATGAATACCGGAAAAAATAACAGGAATTGGGGGAAAGCATTAGGATTAGCGCTTACTCTTTCATCAGTTTTATTTGGGACATCTTGCCTTGATAATTTTGAAGGACAGCCAATTCCTCCTTCAGCATTCCTTTCTATTTACCATGCTTCACCGGATGCACCAGCTTTGGACATCTATACAGAAGCTTCAAGAATCAACAATAATCCATTGGAGTACAGCGCTACTTTCCCATATAGTCCTTTCTATGTCGGTGACCGAAAGTTACGCTTCAACCCATATAATGCCGCCAACACTTTATTGGAAACTGAATTTACCTTGGAACAGGACAAAGTCTATTCCATGTTTTTGGTCAACAAAGCAGCGGAATTAGATGCAATAAAGGTCGAAGACATCTGGGAAGAACCTGATTCTGAACAAGCTCAAATAAGGTTGGCCCACCTTTCTCCTGATACAGATGATATAGAGGTCATTATCAATGAAAATAACTTTCTTTTTGGTGAAAAAAACGAATACCTGGAAATTACAGATTTTGAGGCCCTCGATAAGGGCGAAATACAAGTAACCCTCAAATCCAAAGAATCGGGTGAAACATTACTGACAGTAAATGATATTGAAATCAGTGGAAACAAGGTGTATACTTTGGTAGTAAGAGGTTTCTCGGATCCTGCAAATGGAAACAACAACCTCAGTTTACAACTCATTACAAATTATATTAAATTTTGAGGGTAAATACCCACTATTTTGTCGTTATCCCGGGGGACTTATCTTCCGGGATTTTTTTATCCAAAAAGATCTGAACTTAAATAGCGATCTCCCCTATCACAGGTGATGCAGACAATCAATCCTGCATCTAATTCTTCGGAAAGTTTCAAAGCAGCAGACAAGGCTCCGCCACTACTCATCCCAGCCAGAATCCCCTCTTCTTTAGCCATCCTGCGTGTCATTTTGGTAGCCTCATCCTGACTGACATCGATCACTTGATCTACTCTTTTGGGATCAAAAATTTTGGGTAAAAATTCCGGAGACCACCTTCTGATTCCCGGTATACTGGAACCCTCAGTAGGCTGGGTTCCCACAATCTGAATTTCAGGATTTTTTTCTTTCAAATATTTAGAAACACCCATAATAGTCCCTGTTGTACCCATAGCAGATACAAAATGAGTTACCTGACCCTGGGTATCTTTCCAGATTTCGGGACCAGTACTGTAATAATGTGCCATATAATTGTCAGGATTGGCAAACTGATCCAACATAAAGTAATCCTGCTCATTTTTCATTTGCTCTGCCAATACCCTGGAATATTCAATGGTTTTTTCTGCAGGAGTCAAAATTACCTTAGCTCCATAGGCCTCCATTGATAATACTCTTTCTTTGGTAGAATTGTCGGGCATTATCAAAGTCATGTTTAGACCAAGTACATTAGCTACCATGGCCAAAGCTATTCCTGTATTACCACTTGTTGCCTCTACCAATTTATCTCCGGGTTTAACATCCCCTCTTTCCAGCGCACTTTTGATCATATTAAAGGCTGCCCTGTCCTTAACCGAGCCACCTGGATTCTGGCCTTCTAGTTTACAAAAAATCTTAACCTTTGGATTGGTAGGTATATGATTGAGTTCTACCAGAGGCGTATTGCCTATTAAATCAACCAGTTTCATCCTTGACTTTTTATAATATAGGTATCAGTTTCATTGGAGCTGGGATTGTACATTTTTGCCTGATAATAAATCTTGCTATGGGGAGGTACACTTTTGGTGATCCAAACATTGCCACCTATGACTGAATGGTGTCCAATGACCGTATCTCCACCTAATATGGTAGCTCCTGCATAGATGACTACATAATCTTCAATGGTAGGATGCCTCTTTTTATCCGCATCATCTTTATCCACACTCAAGGCACCCAAAGTAACGCCTTGATAAATTTTTACGCAGTTTCCAATGACGGTTGTCTCTCCAATCACAATTCCAGTAGCGTGGTCTATACAAAATCTCTCTCCGATCTTTGCTCCCGGATGAATATCCACTCCTGTCCTACTGTGGGAATATTCAGTGATCATCCTTGGAATCAGGGATACACCTAACCTATGCAGTGAATGTGCAATCCTATAAGCAGCGACGGCATAGAATCCGGGATAACATCTGATGATTTCAGTTTTTGATTTGGCAGCAGGATCACCGTCATAGATAGCTTCCACATCTTGCTGTAATAAATCATATACATTTTCCAAATCCTCGAAAAACAATGAAGCGATTTCTGCACCCTCACCTTCATGAAGATGTTTATTTCTGATCAGGATTCTGGAAAGTTTGTGCTTGAGCTCCTCAATTTTTTCAGCTATCTGATCCTCTTCCTTGAGTAATTCTGATGCGAAATCAGGAAAAAGCAAGCCTAAAGTACTTTCAAAAAATGCATGAATCAATTTAGGAGACGGGCACTCAGGACAATCTCGATGGGATTGACTTAATTTTTTTATAAATGAGGACATATTTTTTTTTGAAAGAGGGTTAAAGCATGAAACCTACTCGAATCACATAGGGCTGATTGTAAGGTGACCTTACATTGTCATACATCAAATTATACAAAAATGTGAAATTAGCTCCTCCCCTATTTCCAAAAGGAGCAAAGTAACCTCCCCCAACAAACAGTCCGGGTACCCAAGAACGTTCAAATGTTTCGCGAAGGGGATTGAATAAATCAAGATTCAGCGATTCATACTCTGCATGGAGAAAAACATTTGGTAAAACGTTATATCTTGAAAAAATCCTTCCCCCGTAAATATTATTCTCCCCTCCAATAAACCTGTTATCTTTAAAATACTGATAGGTGATCCCCAATCCAGATGAAAAGCGGTCAGTAATCATCACACCTGCCAATGGGGAAACATCAATGAAAGTGATTGTTCCAAACTGCATGGCAAAATTGCCCCCAAAAAACATCCTTTCAGATAAGGGTGGCTTTTCTTCTACATTTATATTTCTTTGGGCATTTACTGAAAAAGTTACAAAGTAGAAAATCACTACGGTTGCAATAAATATTGCCCTATTCTTCAACAACAACATATAAATCCTCGTTTTTTCTTTTCATCAAATACCTTTCACGGGCAAACTTCTCCAAGAGTTCATTATTACTCATCAATTCCTTCCTGTCAGCTTGAATTTTTTCTTTTCTTTCAAGATAAAACTCTTTTTGTCTTTCCAGTTCATTCAGTTTAGCCTTGAGTTTATATTGCGTCAGGATATCATTCGAATCTATAAATACCATCCATATCACAAAAAAAAGAGTAAAAAGAAAATAGAAATTCTTGGTGTACTTTAGGTATTTTTTCATTTTGATAAAGATTAATACAAACAAATATAGAAATTGGAGTTGATAAATTCCATTATAGGCAAATATTCTGATCATTGGACCCAGATTGATTCCATCTAAAATCCGATCATCCTGATAGGATTCAGTTTGCACTTTTTTTACAATAGAATAAGCTTACTTTTTTTATATTGGTAGACCAATCAAGTTATGTTTATGCACAAAAACTTATATTTTATCTGCACGTGGCTCCTCACTATGATTTTGAGCTTGGAAGTCATTCCTTCGGAAGGTCAACAGATCAGCCCAACTAGCACCAAAGAATTGCAGGAGGCAGTAAAAAAACATCAGGAAATGCTTTCTGATTCGCCTTTTAAAAACTATCCGGCCAGAAACATTGGCCCCACAAATATGAGTGGCAGGGTGGTTGATATAGAAGTGACCAACGACTATAAGACATATTATATTGCCGCTGCTTCAGGGGGTGTTTGGAAAACCTCAGATAACGGGCAGTCATTTACTCCGATTTTTGATCATCAGGGAGCTTTGGGTATTGGGGATATGGCCCTGTCTGCTTCAAACAACAATATCATTTGGATAGGTACAGGAGAGAACAATTCCAGTAGATCTACCTATGCCGGGTCAGGGGTGTACAAGTCAACTGATGGTGGCACGACTTGGGAATTTATGGGTTTGCCCCATTCCCAACATATAGGTCAGATACAGATCCACCCAACAAATCCCGACATCGTTTGGGTAGGTTCGATGGGAGCCCTTTATTCTAAAAATGAAGAAAGAGGTCTTTACAAAACTACAGATGGTGGAAAATCATGGAAAAAAACCTTAAGTATAAATGACAATACCGGAATCATTGACATCAAAGTCCACCCATTGAATCCTGACATATTGTTAGCTGCATCTTGGGAACGTTTCAGACAATCACATGATTTTGTCGGAAACGGAAAAGGCTCAGCTATTTGGCGTTCTGAAGATGGTGGAAATACTTGGGTGAAAGTGGGAAATGGCTTCCCTCAGGATGAATTTGTAGGAAGGATTGGATTTGATTTCAGTATAAGCAATCCCAATGTGGTCTTTGCGCTTCTAGACAACCAAAAATCTGAAAGCAGGGAAGGCAGACAACCGCAGCAGCCAAAAGAAGGTGAATTGACTTTCGAGAGCTTTAAGACCTTCTCTCCTAAGGACGTTGAAAATATTGAAAATGATAAGTTGAATAAATTTCTGAGAAGTAACAGATTTTCGGCAAAATATGATGCCGAATCTGTAAAAAGACTGATTAGAACGGGAAGAATCACACCTTTACAGATAGCCAATTATAATGGATCAGGACAGGATGCCAATGCCTCCTTATTCAATACTTCCGTAATTGGAGCGGAGGTTTACCGGTCAGATGATGCCGGTAAAACCTGGGAAAAAGCTAATGAAACCAACTTGGCAAGAGTCTATAATACTTATGGATATTATTTTGGTGAAATTAGGGTTGGCACAGCAAGCGAAGAAGAGGTATTTATTTTAGGTGTGCCTTTGCTCGTTTCAAGAGATGGCGGTAGGACTTTTGCCAGAACAGACACTGTGGGGAATGTTCACTCTGATCATCAGGCACTGTGGATCAATCCCAAAGATTCAAAGCACCTGTTATTGGGCACAGATGGGGGTTTATATAGCTCCTTTGGAAGTGGGGAAAGGTGGACCCATTTGAATGATCAACTAACTATCAGCCAATTCTATTCAGTAATGGTTGATGAAAAGACACCCTACAATGTCTATGGAGGTATGCAGGACAACGGGGTTTGGTATGGCAAATCCACCAATAAACCCGAAGATACTTGGACTTCCTTAATGGGTGGGGACGGCATGGTAGTAGCGGTAGATACCAGAAACAACGATATCGTTTATACAGGTTTTCAATTTGGGAATTATTTCAGGGTTAATACGTCTACCCAAGAAAGAAAATCGGTGACTCCTTCTCACGATATAGGAAGAGCCCCAAATAGATGGAATTGGAGAACCCCGGCCATATTGAGCAAACACAATCAGGATATTTTCTATATGGGTTCCCAATATGTGTATAGAAGTCTGGACAGGGGAGATACATGGGAAACCATTTCTCCTGACCTGACTAAAAACCAAAAAAGCGGAAATGTCCCATTTGCCACACTTTCTGTTTTGGAAGAATCACCTTTTGAATTTGGAACTTTATATGCAGGTTCCGATGATGGCAATCTATGGATTACCCGAGACCATGGAGTGTCCTGGACAGATATCAGCAAGGGACTACCGACTGACCGATGGATCAGCAGTGTGACCCCTTCACAACATCAGGAAGGTTTGGTATATGTAACCTTGACTGGATATAGATTTGATGAGTTTACTCCTTTTGTATACAAAAGTACCGACTATGGGAAAACCTGGACTTCAATCGCATCCAATCTACCCAAGGAGGCTGTAAATGTGATCAAAGAAGATCCAACAAACCCTTCACTTCTCTTTTTGGGTACAGATCATGGACTTTATGTTTCCACAGATCAGGGCGGAAAATACGATCTCATGCAAGGCTCAATACCAAACGTCGCCATTTATGATATGACAATCCAAAAAAGAGAAAAGGAATTGGTAGTTGCTACGCATGGACGGAGTGTATTTATCGTGGATTTGAAACCTCTATACAAAATATTGAACAATCCCAGTAAGGATATTCAGGCTTTGAGCGTATCAGAAATACGATACAATCCTTGGAGAGCAGCCATGTCGGAGGGAATGGTCAATAAGCCAAGCCAAAGCATACTCTATTATTTAAAAAATCCCTCAAATGTCACTATTGAAATCAAAAATGAAAAGAATGAAATCATTAAATCCTGGAGTCAGAATTCTCAATCAGGGGTAACAAATACTTCATGGGAATATGGAGCTTTAGGGAGAGGAAAATATAAAGTTGTACTAAAAACCCATTCAGCGGAAGACGAAATTTCATTTGAGATAAAATAACCCGGGAAAAAAAATCAAAAGTAATATTCTCTTAAAATCCCAATTGAGGTTTACTAATTCTATTCTCTCTGGGATTTTTCTTGTTTTCTGAACTCAAAACAATCTAAATCCCGCAGAAATTATAAGTTGATTTTGTCTTTGGTCCGTAGCAAAGTCATTGGTTGAATTTGAAATTTTACCTAAAGAATTTTCATATTTGAAATCCAAAATAAAATTTCCCACATCGAATCCTAATCCTGCCTGATATCCAAAAGTAGCACTGTTGTAGTCTACATTTATGGGGTTTTGATTTGAATCCTCAATGGTATGATCAATCAAAATGGACGCAATAGGCCCTGCCTGAATCCTGAAAAGCTGTGCGAATTTAAAGCCAAACATAAATGGGATATCCACCCGATCAAAACTGGCATCAATGAAAATATCAGCTGAATTCGCTTGTTTTTGAATAATTGTTCCTCCTGTATTGGTATATAAAAATTCGGGTTGGACAAAAATCGAATTCCCACCCATTCTGACAAACAATCCAACATGGTAACCAAAACTATCATCTCCGGAAATAAAGTCTTCGTTTGATAAAGTGATGTTGGATTGGGATACTCCTATTTTTGGGCCTATTGAAAACTCCTGACCATAAGTAGTCAGAGAAAATAAAACAAACAATAGGGAGAATGAGATTTTTTTCATTTGGGTTTAATTTCTGTATGACAAATCCAAAACGACAACATTACTTCAGAAATTCTCATGAATTTAAAAAAAAATAATCAAGAGTCTCCTTTTCTCTGATTAATTAGCCCTTTCTTGGACAAATTGATTGGTAATGGCATATAATTCATGGAAATTCATGGGTTTGGGCAAAAGCCTGTCAAATGACAAAGGGGTTATGCTTCTGAAATAATCTATATCCCCAGCAGTAAATCCGATAATGGGTAATTTACTGATTTTCTCGTTCAGTTTAATTTCTGCGAGTAATGCAATGCCGTCCATTTCCGGCATCATGATATCAGTGATTACCACATGGATATCATCCTCTTCAATTAAAATAGCCAGGGCCTCCAAACCATTTTCTGCGGTAACAACAATGTGCCGCTCCCTTTCAAATAACTTTTGGAGAATCAGCCTGTTGATGGCATCATCATCTACGACAAGTATTTTCATTTACCATATAAATTACTGAAAGCAATGTACACAGATTTTAATCTAAAAAACAAAAACCTATATATAAAAAAAAGGAGCTATTTTCAGCTCCTTAAAATTTTTTTATTGAATGGGATGATGTTAATCAACCTCCTTCCTGTGGCGTCCCGAATACTCCCAAAAGATCCAACAATACCAAGGCAATCACAATCGGGCAAACCCATTTTATAAAGAATACCCATGTTTTTCTTGCCGTTCCTTTAAACTCGGGAGAACCCAAACTAATCTCATCTGCAAAATCTCCAATCTTCTTGGCCCATCCTGTATATAAGCTCAACATCAAACAGATTACAACAACTGCAACAGTTCCGAATGTAAAATCCATGATATCAAAAAATCCGATTTTGGTATTTCCTAAAAATGAAATTGACATGCTGTTGAAAATACTCCCTTCAATTGAAGACATTGCGGAGGGTATTGAAAGCGCCATTGCCGCAATCCCCACTATCCATGCTGCCTTCTTTCTGCTCCACTTTCTGTCATCGATCATATAAGCAACAGGAACTTCCAACATCGAAATAGTGGAGGTCAGGGCTGCTACCATCAACAATAGGAAAAACAATCCACCGATGATATTGCCACCCGGCATTGCATCAAAGACTCTTGGCAAAACATCAAATACCAATGCAGGCCCTGCTGCAGGATCTTTTCCCGGTAGCAATGCAAACAAAGCAGGAAACACCATTAGTCCCCCCATCAATGCCACCACTGTATCCATACCTGCTATCCAGCCTGAAGAGGATACTATATTGCCATTTTTGGGAAGGTACGATCCAAAAGTAATCATCAATCCCCATCCCACAGACATAGAAAAGAATGCCTGTCCTAATGCCTGCAATACAACCTTGGAGTTGATTTTAGAGAAATCAGGATTCAAATAATATTGAATCCCTGCACCTGCACCTTCCAAAGTGACACTTCTACCTGCTATAAATAAAACGATGATCAGCAATAAAGGCATCAAAAATTTTGCAGCCTTTTCAATCCCTCCTGATACACCTCCCAAAACAATACCTATGGTCATCAAAATGAAGGCAAATGTCAAAGGAATAATATACATCGGGGTCTGTTGAAACTCTTCAAAATCAACAGGGATATTAATTACTTCCGTGAAAATATACCCTAGTGTCCAACCCGCGATCACTGAATAATAACTCAACACAAAAAAACAAACCAACACGCAGAGAATACCGGCTAGTTGCCAAAACTTATTTCCTCCCGTTCCCCTAATGGCACCTATCGGGTTTTTGCCTGATATTCTTCCTAAAGAAATTTCATTCAACAAAAGTGGGAGTCCTATTAAAAACACACATAAAATATAGACAAAAACAAAGGCTCCTCCACCATTTTGTCCTGTGAGGTATGGAAACCTCCAAATATTACCCAATCCTACCGCAGAACCGGCAGCAGCCATAATAAAGCCAAAACTTGAGCCGAATTGACCCCTACCCTGAGTATCTGAATTCATTGCCATATTTTATCGTTTTGTTAATTTTAAACAAAAATTTAATTTTTAAGAATCGGCTAATTTAAGTTGTTTTGATAAAATAGCAATTCCTTCCGTAAAACTTTTGGGATTATATCCGAGAACCTTTTCTGCCTTATCAATAACAAATCCAGTCTTAGGAGGCCTTTTTGCAGGTTGAGTAAAAAGAGTTGAATCCACTTCTGTAATCAATGACTTATCCAGACCAAAATAATCCGCAGTCTGAATTGCCATATCAAAGGGTGTCAAAAAATCCTTCCCTGAAATATTAAAAATTCCCAATTCTCCTTTTTTCACAACCAGGATACAACCCGCAGCCAAATCCTCGGCTAAAGTCGGAGTCCGCCATTGATCGTTTACAACTTTGATAGTCTTACCCTCTTCCAAAGATTTTTTTACCCATAGAATAATATTCGATCTGCTCATGTCATTGGCAATCCCATATACCAAAACTGTTCGGACTATTGTCCACCTGATTCCCGATTCCTTGATAAGGTTCTCTGCTTCCAGCTTAGTCCAACCATAATAATTGATGGGATTTGGTTGGGCTTCTTCACTGTAAGGGCCAGCCTCGCCATCAAAAATGAAATCCGTGGATAGATGAACCAAATGCGAATCAAAAATCCGACAAGCCTCTATCAAATTCAATACTGCATCAACATTTGCCTTACGGCATTGGTCTTGGTCTTTTTCGCAATCATCCACTTGGGTCATTGCGGCTGTATGGATAACAGCATCGGGTTTGATTTCAGCAAATACCTCAAGAATCTGGGTTCTGTCGGTAACATCCATCTCTTTCCATTGAAAATTTTTCTTTCCTAACCCAGAAAGTCTTGCTTTCCCTTTACCCGTTCCAATCACTTCGACTTTGGAATCAGATGTCAATTGCTCCATTAATTTTTGGCCTAAGAGGCCGTTGGCTCCAGTGATAAGCACCTTTAAGGTTGAGTTCTTTTCAGTAAGAATGGCCATATTCTTTGGAGATTTTTGCTTTGGAAAGTTCTTCAACGGTTACTTTCATTAAAACCGGTTCCAATGGCTTATCACCTCTCCCGGTTTTCTCATTGGCTATTTTATCGATCACTTCCAATCCCTTGACCACTTGACCGAAGACAGTGTATTCATTATCCAAATGAGGGGCACCACCTACAGTTGTGTAAACTTCAATTTGTTCACTGGTCATAGATTTTTCAAGATTGATTCCATAAAATGATTCCAGATTTTGCTTCTCCCCCAATAATATTTGAGTGAGCGAATCAAACTCCTGCATTTCATATAACCTACTGTATGTTTCTTTCAATTCAATGTTGCTGCTCAGCTGGATGTACTTGAAAAATGTCTCCGACAACAGTTTCATATCTGTCACCAATTCCTCTCTTGAATATACCTTGCCTTGGACAATATAAAACTGTGTACCGCTGGAATTTCTTTCTGGATTAACATTATCCCCCTGTCTTGCGGCTGCAATCATACCTTTACTGTGAATCAATCCTGGAATTATTTCGGATGGAATTGTGTACCATTCTTCTTTAGGCAGCATTTCTTTTCCAAATACATCTCCGCCCTGAATCATGAATTCCGGAATGATCCTGTGAAATTCGGTAGAATCAAATCTTCCCGTTTCAGCTAAATCGATGAAATTTTGCTTATGTTTTGGTGTTTCATCAAACAATATGGCGTACATATCACCGTGACGTGTTTGAATCTTGATGAGATGGTCTTTTTCTGATTTGCATGAAAAAAACAACATCCCAAAAATGGTTAAAGAAACTAGATTTAGTCTTTTCATTTTTTTAATAATTTTTTTATTTCCTTCAAAATTTCTTCTCCCCCATCACTTAAGACAAGGTCTGCCAATTTCTTGCCTAACTCTTCTGCCTGAATGGCGCTGCCTGATACTTTTTGAACTATTCTTTTCCGACCGTCAAGGCTGACAATCCCGCCTTTTAAGTGTAAAATATCCTTTTCCAAATCAGCCAAAGCAAAGACAGGGATGCTACAGCCTCCCTCCAAAACCCGTAAAAAAGCCCTTTCAGCAAGTAACCTATATCCCGTTTCCCGGTGATGGCATGCTTCAATGATTTGGTTTTTTACAACCGGATCCAAATTGGAAGAGGATTCCAGGGCCACACTTCCCTGGCCTACCGCAGGGGTAAATTCGTCCAGTGAAAGTTTAAACCTGATCAAATCATCATACCCCATTCGATGCGCTCCGGCATAGGCCAACAAAAGTGCATCGCAGACTCCAGATTCCATTTTGGCAATCCTGGTCTGCAGGTTGCCCCTGATCTCTACCGTTTGGATATGTGGATAAAAATGCTTCAATGTGGCGACTCTCCTTGTTGAAGAAGTTCCCAATACCAAAGACTGATCAGCATTTTTGTAATCAATCCCTTCTTTGTGACTTAGAATGATATCATTGACTTCCTCCCTTTCAGTGAAAGCGATGATTTCAAATCCGTCCGGTAACCTGGATTGCATGTCTTTGGCACTATGGACCGCAATGTCAATTTCTCCCGATGAGAGCTGCATTTCCAATTCCTCGGTAAAAACTCCCTTGCTTCCGATTTTTGCGATGGAAACATCTAGAATCTTATCTCCTTTGGTCTCAATAATAACAATTTCACTTGCCAAACCTTTGACCTTGAGCAAGTCAGCAACATGGTAAGCTTGCCAAAGGGCCAGTTTGCTACCTCTAGTGCCTATCCGGATGGGTTTGTTCATTTTTAATGTTCCTTTTATTGATTTTCTTCTGAACTGACTCCTCAATATATTTTACTATTTCCCCGGCTATATTTATCCTGGTTGCCTTTTCAATACCTTCAAGCCCCGGAGAACTGTTTACTTCCAAAATCAATGGACCTCTTTCAGATTGTAACAGATCAACACCGGCAATGGCCAGTCCAAGGGCTTTTGCAGCCCCAAGGGCTGCAATTTTTTCCGCTTTAGAAAGTTTTATGACAGTGGCTACCCCTCCTCTGTGAAGGTTGGAACGAAATTCCCCTTCTGCTCCCTGACGTTTCATCGCACCAACTACTTTGCCATTGACCACAAATGCACGGATATCAGCTCCTTTGGCTTCTTTAATAAATTCCTGAACTATAATTCTGGCTTTAAGCCCATGGAAAGCTTCAATTACGGATTGTCCCGCTTTTTTTGTTTCGGCCAATACCACCCCTAAACCCTGGGTCCCTTCCAACAGCTTGATAATCAATGGCGCTCCTCCCACCCGTTCGATCAATGCTTTTTCACCTCCTTTGGAAAAGTTGGTAAAAGCTGTTTTTGGCATGCCCAAACCTGCTTTGGAAAGAATCTGAAGACTTCTCAATTTATCCCGACTTCTTACAATTGCCTGGGATTCAACAGCCGAAAAAGCACCCATCAGTTCAAATTGACGAACAACAGCTGTCCCGTAAAAAGTGACCGAAGCCCCGATTCTGGGAATAATCGCATCAACTCCCACAAGTTTTTCTCCCTTATATATAATGGAGGGACCTTCCTGTTCAATAATCAGGTCACAAAGAGAGTGGTCAACCACCAAAGCTTCATGTCCAGCTGCTCTAATGGCTTCAATTAATCTCCTTGTTGAATACAGATGGGAGTTCCTCGATAAAATCGCAATCTTCATTTCAATGATTTTTTTGATAAGTTAACCTCTTGCACATCTACTATAAACCTCCCTATCAATATCTTTCTTCCAAGAAGAATGGGATTCCTCATTTTGGACCTGTCAGTCAATGTAAACTCTGCATCGAATTCGACACCAAACATAATGACTTTTGTAGTTACTTTATACCTGATCTCGGCATGCCCAAAAGAATTCTTGACTTTTTTTTGGGAATAATTTTCTGACCTGAGAATTTTCCCATTATACTTTTTATCTGAAGGCTCCAAAACCTTAAAAAACAACACCTTTTTCCCGCCTTCTTCCTTTTCTTCTACGTACTCACAATGGATGGAAGATGTATAAGCTCCTGTATCGATTTTGCCGGTCACATTTTTCAGATTCCATTCTGGCAAAGTGATTTTCTCTCTTCTTCCAATTAATTTCTTCATGCAGAAACTGTTTCTTTTGACCTCATTGTTTTTGAAATCTGGAAGGAAAGATCTCCGAAAAGTATCTTTTGGTTGGCATTTCTTTCCAAGTGATAGTAGGCCTCATTAAGCAATTCATATACTTTACTTAATTTACCCTCGTCCATAACATGGATCCCCAATTTATGTATAAAATCCCTATCTGCTTCCACACTTCTCATCAGTTCAGCCACTTTTGATTTGTCCAGCATCACTTCCCTGACCACATTGATACCACTCAACAAAATCGATTTCTGGGCTTCCTTGTCTTTGCTGCTGAATTTTTCAACAAACTCAAACATCAAATTCACATCAAGCGAATAACAAGACCTAAACCAATCCCTGATAAGAACGGTGTTTTCATCTTCAACCTGATCCACCATCCTGTATGCTTCACGCATGTTTCCATCAGCCAAGGGGGCAATCTGAACAGCCGCTTCCCTTGAACACAATCCATCAGACACTAAATGTGACATCACTTCTTCATCCGAAAATGCCCTCACCATAATTTTTTGGGTACGGGACAATATTGTGGTCAACAATTGTTCAGGATGGGAGGTGACCAACAAAAAAACAGTTTTCTCAGGCGGTTCTTCCAAAACCTTCAAAAGTGAATTGGCTGAGGTTGAATGCATAAATTCAGGTGCCCAAATCAGCATGATCTTAAATCCTCCTTCAAAAGACTTCAAGGAAAGGGTTTTGATGATTTGTCTGGCTGCACCTTTGGAAATATTGAGTTGTTTTTTTTCAAAACCGTTATGATAAATCCAGTCCGAAATATTTGCGTAAGGAATATTTATGGCAAAATTTCTAAAAGAAGCCATAAAATCAACTTTCTTTTCCTTGTTTGGATTTTCTTCTTCCTTGGATTCACCCGGCATTGGAAAGGCGAAATTCATATCCGGATGCACCAGCTTGGCCATTTTCTGGCAAGATGGACAATGACCACAGGAATCTTCTTCTCCAGGGTTTTGACAATGCAGATAAGTCGCCAATGCCAGTGCCATCCTAAGATTGGGTGAGCCCTCAGGACCATGAAACAATAAGGCATGCGCCAAATGATTGGTCTTGACAGCCTGTATGATTTTTTCCTTGACTTCTCCCAGTCCCGGTATGGATGAAAACAACATAAATCTTTTATACTTCTTTGTCCCAAATACGGTAATGTCTCGTCAATTCGAAAACCTTTTGGATAATTTCTTTTTCGGTTTGGTCATAGACTTTTCCCCTGCGTTTCATAACAGCGATGGCCACTTCTTCAAATTTTCTCACCTGAAAAGTACTGAAACCCGATGCCCCACCCCATGAAAATGAAGGAATAAAGTTTCTGGGAAATCCATCTCCGAAAACATTGGCACCTACTCCAACAACGGTTCCTGTATTGAACATGGTATTGATCCCACATTTGGAATGGTCTCCCATCATCAGTCCACAAAACTGCAATCCGGTATTGGAAAAACCCCCTCGGGTATAATCCCATACTTTGACAGGGGCATAATTGTTTTTGAGATTGGAGGTGTTGGTATCTGCACCAAGATTACACCATTCACCGATGACAGCATTGCCCAAAAATCCATCATGCCCTTTATTGCTAAAACCAAAAATCACAGAGTTAGAGATTTCTCCACCCACTTTTGAAAAAGGCCCTACCGTTGTGTCTCCCCTGAGCTTGGCACCCATGTTTACTGTCGAGCCTTCGCACAAAGCAAATGGCCCTCTGATCAATGCCCCTTCCTGAACTTCTGAATGTTTACCAAGATATATGGGCCCTCCCTCAGCATTGAGCACCGCAGCTTTTATTTTGACACCTTCTTCGATAAAAACCTTTGAAGGATTATAAACTACAGAGTGTGGGTCAGAAATTTCATTGGAGATTCGCCCGGAAGTGATCAGTTCAAAATCTTTTTGAATTTCTGCGGAATTGTGCTGAAAAATATTCCAGGTCTTTTGGACGGAAATAAAGGCTGATTCATATTGGACAGCCTGCTGTTTTTTTGCTTGCTCAACTTGGAAAAGTGAGGGTTGCTTAGAATAGCAAGCAATCAGCATGTTTTGAGACCAAAGGGATTGATCTGTTTTTAACAGGGTTATTTGATTCCAAAGTCCTTGGTCCGGACAAACAGCTCCGTTGATCATCAAAGCCGGAGAATCGTTTTTGGGGAACTTCTCAGACAGGTAATCCTGGGTATGGAAGCCAGCCTTCATACCTGCATATTTCTCCCATTTTTCTGAAATCTTCAATATCCCTACCCTGATATCTGCCACAGGGCGTGTAAAAGTAAAAGGCAAAAGTGAGCCCCTGATTGCAGGGTCATCAAATAAAATCAAATTGTCCATAACACAAAAATAAAAAAGTCTCCCGGAAAACAACTTCCTGGAGACCTATACCTGTTCCTAAAACAGATGAAATTATTTTTTAGCGTATCTCTTGTTGAATTTCTCTACCCTACCTGCAGTATCCAACAACATCTTCTTACCTGTGTAGAATGGATGTGAATTAGAGCTTACTTCTATCTTGTAAACCGGATATTGCTTTCCGTCTTCCCACTCAATAGTCTCACTGGTTTCGATAGTAGACTTGGTGATGAATTTGTAATCACTTGAGGTATCGAAGAATACGACGTCTCTGTATTTTGGATGAATGTCTTTTTTCATTGTATTGCTATTTATCTTAGATCGCTTTTTTGAAATGAGGCACAAAGTTATTTCTTTTTTGAAATGTATCCAAATTGAATGGATTAATTATTTGGATGAATATACATTGACCTACTTTTAAAATGAGTTATAATTCCTTTTTATTAAATTAGACCTATGGAAAATGAGGAAGAAAGAAACCTGGTCAAAGAACCCTATTCCGGTTATGGGCATTATTCTTATGCCGATTACTTGACTTGGGATATAGACCATATGGTCGAGCTGATCAAAGGAAAAGTATTCAAGCAGGCTGCTGCCGCACCAAGGAGAATCCATCAAGAATTGGTTTTGAAGATTGGTTCACAGTTAAGTGAACATTTGAAGGGTAAAAAGTGCAAAGCCTATATTGCCCCCTTCGATGTCCGCCTTCCTGTCAAATCCAAAAAACATGAGGATATCCGAACTGTTGTACAGCCTGATATCTGTGTAATCTGTGACCTGGAAAAGTTGGATGAATTGGGCTGTGTGGGAGCCCCTGACCTGATTATGGAAATTCTCTCCCCAAGTAACAACAAAAAAGAGCTTCAAAATAAATATGAGGTGTATGAAGAAAGCGGTGTCAAGGAATATTGGATAATCCATCCTTACGAAAAAACACTGTTGGTTTATACGCTGACTGATGGAAAGTATATTTCTTCCAAACTTTTTACTTTAGGCGATCATGTGGCATCAAGATGTATAGAAGGGTTTGTTCTGGATTTGGATGAATTGTTTGAGGGGTTGGATGAGATTTAATTTTTGTTAATTTTTTTTTCAATAGCATTAATATTTCAAAATTTCATTTACTTTGTATTTCAAAGTACTTTTAAAATGAAAAATGCTGAAAAAGAATTAGCCGAAATCAAATCCATGATGGAGCGGAGTACCCGCTTTCTGTCATTGAGCGGGCTGTCCGGAGTATTGGCCGGAATCTATGCCCTTCTAGGTGCCTCCCTCGCCTATTATTGGATCTATTTCCCAAATCCACCATATGGATTTCGCACCATCTTAATTGATGATACCGTTGTTTTCCCCAAACTCATTGTATTGGCTTTGATCATTTTATCGCTGTCTATAGGCAGTGCATACCTTCTTAGTCAAAAGAAAAGTAAACGCATCTCCACCAAGCTTTGGAATCCAGCAGGAAAGCGATTCTTACAGGCCCTGTTCATTCCGGTATTGGTCGGAGGTATTTTTTGTTTGGCCTTGGTTCTTAGAAGTTATCTGATTGTCGTAGCACCCGCAACATTGATTTTCTACGGTTTAGCTTTGGTCAATGCCTCCCAATTTACCCTTGGTGACATCAAGTATTTGGGATATGGCCAACTGATTCTTGGAATTATTTCAGCATTCTTTCCAGGTTACGGATTGATCACTTGGGCTCTGGGATTTGGCGTGTTGCATGTGATTTATGGATCGATGATGTATTATAAATACGACAGATAACGTGAAGGGGAATTACGACAAAGCTTTTGAAAATGTCATCCGGCTGCGGATCATGTCTATTCTGATGGTCAATGAGCAGTTTGATTTCAATTCATTCAAGGAACTGTTGGAAGTGACGGATGGTAACCTTGCTTCTCACTTAAAAAATCTTGAAAATTCAGAATATATCATGGTAGAAAAATCATTTCAAGGTAGAAAGCCATTGACCAATTATTCGGCTACAAATGCTGGCAAAGAGGCTTTCAAATTACACCTCGAGTTTCTGGAAAATCTAATCAACGAAAATAAACCTTAAAAAAATTTAACCATTTACTTTGAAATACAAAGTACTTTCAATTAAATCTAATAATCAAAAATAAACAAAACTATGAATCCTTCATCTTCACCTCATCCACTGTCCATCAAAGAATTGCTTCTTCCTGCCGCCCTCGGTGCCAGCCTTCCCTTGGCTTGCCTCCTGTTCATCATCCTGACCAAAGAAGAAATCTTTGAATCCTGGATGTATTACCCTCTTACCATTATTCCATTAGGTGGTGGTATAGCTGGAGCATTTTTTTACCTGATGGGCTTCAAATGGTTTCCCACCGGGAATAGGAAACTGATCGCCATTATTTTCAGCACAATACTATACTTTGTGGCGATTTGGATCAGTGCGGTGATGGCATTTGCAGTTACAGGTCATTGGGATTGACCAATCTAAAAAAACACAGCCTCTTTTCTTAAAATTGTAAAAAAATGAATGAAGAAATCTTAAACCACATAGAAGATCCGGCATATCTGGAAACTCTGTATCGAAATAATAAATCTGACTTTAAAAAATCATTTGACCAGATTTATCCAGAGCTCAAAGACAATAAATTGGCTGAATTCTGGCGCGAAAGGCTTAGCTATGATTCCGATTCCATCTCTTGGGGAACAAAGAATGAATGGGGATTAATAGCCCTCCTCTCTCTCATTGCAGGAATTTGCGTCAAATTTCCAGCTATCTTCTCCATTGATGAGGAATTCTTTTTTCCAAGGAATACCAGCATCATTGTATTCACTGCTTTGGCAATATACTTTGCAAAAAAGAATCACCTACCATTGAACAAAACAGTCTTGATTTCAGGAGCTGTTTTGTTCAGTTTAGTATACATCAATTTACTGCCCAACAATCCTGAAAGCAATACATTGATTTTGGCCTGCATCCATTTACCCCTATTGCTTTGGGGAATATTTGGATTTTCATTCTTGGGCAATGAAACTCAAGATTTATTGAAAAGACTTGAATTCCTCCGATTCAATGGGGATTTGGCGGTTATGTCAGGGCTTTTACTGATTGCCGGTGGGATGATGACCGGGATTACTTTGGGTTTGTTCGAGTTGATTGGTCTTAAGATTGAGGTCTTTTTCTTTCAAAATATCGTGATTTTTGGACTACCTATGGTACCGATTGTTGCTGCTTTTCTTACCCACTCCAATCCTCAGTTGGTCAACAAAGTCTCCCCCGTAATTGCCAAATTGTTCAGCCCTTTGGTTTTGGTGATGCTTGTCGTTTACCTTACTGCCATTGTAATTTCCGGTAAAGATCCCTACAACGACAGGGAATTTCTATTGATTTTCAATCTGCTCTTGATTGGTGTAATGGCATTGATTTTCTTTTCTGTCGCCGAAAGTGCGAACAGGCAGAAAAATCAATTTGGCACATGGGTTCTTTTATTGTTGGCTGTTGTCACTTCAGTGGTGAATCTAATCGCACTATCAGCAATAATCTATCGCATCTCGGAATGGGGGATTTCCCCTAATAGGATAGCTGTTCTAGGCGCCAATATTTTGATGTTTACGCATCTCTTGATCGTTATCACGAAACTGTTAAAGTCTGTCACCCAAAAAACTGAATTATCAGAAGTTGGCAAATCAATAGTCCTCTATATTCCTATATATTTAGCTTGGGCATTTGTAGTCGTGTTTACCTTCCCATTGATTTTTGGGTTCCAATAATCTGTACTCTAGAATTTATAAATCTGAAATATTTCAAGGAAAAAACAGTACGATTGACAAAAATCAAATTAGTTATGAATCTTCTCAAATTCCCAAAATTGAACAAAATTTCAATTTCGAAAGCACTTTTTTTACCGTTGTGCCGATCACTAAACAGCGGTTAGAGATTCAGTCCTTCTTTCATTTTCCCTTACTTTTTTTAGCTTTACAGCTTTAGAGCTTAACACCCAATGAAAAAACTACTCCTTTTCATTTGTTCCTTGTGGGTATTAATGGGCAACCATACTTATGGCCAAGGTGCCTATGCCCCTTTTAATCGGGATTATTACCACATGGTAGAAAGGTATGAAATCCAAAAAGGCAGAAATAACAAGAGCTTTGATACCGGATTCAAACCCTATAGAAGGGATCATCTGGCTAATTTCCTGGATTCTTTGGCCTATTTGCCCACCGAAGATGCATTATCGCATTTTTCTTCTGCGGATCAGTTTAATTTCGAATATCTCAGAAATGACAATTGGGAATTTGTCAGTGGTGAAACAACAGATTCCAAAAAACCAATATTCAAAAAACTCTACAGGAAACCATCGGACTTTGTGCACTATCGGGATGAAGTTTTTGATGTCCACCTGAATCCTGTCCTTTATTTATCTGCAGGATTTGAGCCCGGTCAAGAAAATATGCGGTTCAGAAATTCGAGAGGTGTAGAACTAAGGGGAAGCATTGACAGAAAAGTAGCCTTCTACTCCTATTTCACCACCACGCAGACTATTTTTCCTTCTTGGGTAAAAGAGTATACCGAACGCAACGGCGCTGTTCCGGGAGAAGGATTCTGGAAACGGTATGAGGATGAAGGTTACAGCTACTTTTCAGCTATGGGCCATATCAGCTTTAACTTTACCCGGCATATTGAAGCCCAATTAGGCCATGACCGGAATTTTATCGGTGAGGGCTACCGGTCAATGATTCTTTCAGATTTTTCTAATCCCTATATGTTTTTTAAGGTAAATACTAAAATCTGGAGATTTCAACTGACCAACCTTTGGGCACAGCAAACGGCTGATATTGTCTTTGACGGTCAAGGTAGGCCGACTGATGCCAGGTATCCCCAAAAGTGGTTTTCACTCTACAGATTAGGAACCAACATTGGGAAAAACTTCAATTTAGGCCTTTATCAGGCGGTGATGAAAAGTGAATTTGATTGGAATTACCTCAATCCCATTATTTTTTACCGATGGGTGGAACATCAGTTGGGAACTCCTGACAAAGTAATGATCGGTACAGACATGAAATGGAATTTTGTCCCGGGCATGCAGTTCTACGGTCAGTTCGCCTTGGATGAATTTGTCTTTGGGGAGTTTTTTGGAATCGACGGCAAGAATTCTATTAGAAACAAACACAGTATTCAGGCAGGATATAAGTATATCGATGCTTTCAAGGTCCGAAATCTCGACATACAGCTTGAATACAATCAGTCAAGACCTTATACCTATCAGGAAAAATTTCCTTTCCAATCCTTTTCCAACTATAGGACTCCATTGGCCCACCCGCTGGGTGCCAATTTCAGGGAAGTAGTCGGAATCATGAGATACCAGCCCGGATTTCTACCTCGAATGTTTGCCACTTTTACAGGCTTTTACCAGTTTTTCGGAGATGATCCGACTGAAGATATAAATTTTGGAAAAGATGTATTGAAAAACAGAACCAATCCAGGTACTGGGATAGGTTTATTCAACAATACCATTGGACAGGGTGTAGAAAACAGAGTTGTCATGGCAAATTTGAATCTTAGCTACATGGTGCGGCAGAATATTTTCCTTGATTTCAGTCAAAGCTTCAGGAGAAGAACTGCTCAGGATTTGTCAGCACCGGAAACCACATCGTTTTCCCAGTTCTCTTTAAGAATGAACATGGTGAGGAATGATTTTAACTTTTGACAGTACCAAGAACAAAGTGCCAAGTACCAAGAATGGGAACCAATTTGAGCTAATATTCCTTAACTTGCGAGTCCATTTGACATGAATTCATGAATACCTATCTCAGGATCTTATCATACGCAAAACCATACAGGCGATATTTCCCCGTTTATATCCTTTATACCTTATTAGCCATTATTTTCGGGTTACTGAACTTTACACTTCTAAAGCCGCTGTTTGATGTCATTTTTGAACAGGTTGGTCCAGGAGATATGAACAGGTATTTGACCAAACCTGAATTTTCATTTTCAATAGCTTATTTCCTGGATTTATTCAATCATTATTTTCTTAAGATATCTGAAACATACGGCAAATTCGGAACCCTCTTATATGTATGCATAATTATCGTCATTTCCGTTTTCCTGGCAAATCTTTTTACTTACTTATCAGGGGTGGTACTTGCCAAAGTCAGGGCTGAGATCATTAAAAAAATGAGGATGGATATTTTTATCCGTGTTACCGGGATGCACCTTGGATTTTTTTCAAACGAGCGAAAAGGAGATCTGATGTCAAAAATGACCAATGACATACAAGAGGTAGAAAACAGCATAGTTCAGTCTCTAAGGGTCGTATTCAAAGAACCGGTCACCATAATTCTTTATTTCGCTGTATTATTTTTCATGTCGGTGAAGCTGACACTTTTCACCATTATCCTCATTCCCGTATCAGGAGCGATTATCGGCGGGATTACCCGAAGGTTGAAAAAGAAAGCTGTGGAAAGCCAGGAATCATTGGGAAGAATTGTCAATATACTGGACGAAACAATAGGAGGAATGCGTGTCATCAAAGCCTTTGGTGCCCAAAAATACATCACCAAAAAATTTGATGAAGAAACAGATTATTACTCTGATGTCAATGTTTCAATGGCCCGAAAAAACGAGTTGGCATCTCCGATTTCTCAATTTTTGGGTGTCAGTGTGGTTGCAGGTATCTTGCTTTATGGGGGCAGTTTGGTATTGAGCAACACTTCCGACCTCAGTGCTTCGGATTTTATCACCTATATCATCATCTTCACACAGGTATTGAATCCGGCCAAGGAGATCTCACGGGCAGCCAGCAGTATTCAGAGGGGTTTAGCTTCAGCTGAAAGGATATTCAATGTTGTGGATACCCAAAGTGACATTCAGAATATTCCTAAGCCCACAATTATTGAAGGATTCAATGAAGCGATAGTCTTTGAGAATGTTTCTTTCAGTTATGAGAAGGAGAATGTTTTGAAAGAAATCAGTTTCGTATTGGAAAAAGGTAAAACAATTGCTTTGGTAGGTCCTTCAGGAGGAGGGAAATCAACTTTGGCAGATTTGGTGCCGAGATTTTATGACCCTTCCGAAGGAACTATAAAACTTGACGGGAGGGAATTGAAAACAATTGAATTGGAAAGTCTAAGGAAACAAATGGGGATAGTCACGCAGGAGTCCATATTATTCAATGATACTGTTTTCAATAATATTGCCTTTGGAGTTGATGGATTTTTAGAAGAGCAGGTCATCGAAGCTGCGAAAATAGCCAACGCCCATGAATTTATCGTCCAATTGGAGAACGGATACCATACTTCTATCGGTGAAAGAGGCTCCAAACTATCCGGAGGGCAGCGCCAAAGATTAAGTATTGCCCGAGCAGTTTTGAAAAATCCTCCGATTCTGATTTTAGATGAGGCAACTTCAGCATTGGATTCCCAATCTGAAAAGCTCGTACAGGAAGCTTTGACCAATTTGATGAGCAACAGGACAACTTTGGTGATTGCCCACAGGCTCAGTACAATACAACATGCTGATGAAATTCTCGTAATCAAGAATGGTCAGATTGTACAACAGGGATCCCATCAGCAACTGATAGAAGAAGACGGACTCTACAAGAAACTTTCCACAATGCAGTCTGTTTAGTATATTAGACAAAAAAAATATTAACGCAAAAACCTATGAGACAAATCAATAAAATCATGCACCTAACAGTAGCACTTTTTTTTGCTGTCAGTTTGGTGTTTTTTCTCGCTTTCAACAATCTCAAAGAGCTTTTTGGAATTGAAGAATTGAATACTGGAACGGTGGTTTCTTTCCTTTTGGTCGGGACAGTGCTTTTCCTTATCGCTTGGGGCACAGGTAAAATGGTGAGAAATAATCTGGAAGGAGAAATTTCATTGAAGGAAAATGAGAAAAAAGAATTAAAAGCCAAACTCTACGATATGGAACAGGGAATAAAACTCCAAAATATCGAAAGGAAAATCGACCAAGTGGAAGATGATAGAGATCCCTCAGTTATCAAACCGAGACAAAATTTTAAATAAGCCAAAATAATTTTGGTAAATTTATTAACTTAGGAAACCGTTTTGGTTTCCTTTTTTCATACAACTAATTTTAGCATATGGTCGCAAAAACTTTTGGCAGTGCGGTATCAGGTGTCGATGCCAAGCTAATCACTATAGAAGTGAATGTCGGACAGGGAACAAGTTTTTTTATGGTAGGCTTACCCGACAGTGCAGTAAAAGAAAGTCAGCAACGGGTCGAATCAGCACTCAAATATTATGGCTACAGGATGCCTAGACAAAAAGTAGTGATCAACCTGGCACCTGCGGATATCCGCAAAGAAGGCTCCTCCTATGATTTGCCTATAGCACTTGGAATACTTAAGGCATCTGAACAGGTTCTTTTCCCGGAACTTGAAAACTACATCATCATGGGAGAATTGTCACTTGATGGCAAACTGCGGCCTGTTAAGGGGAGTTTACCGATTGCAATAGAGGCTAGAAAAAATGGATTCAAAGGTTTTATACTACCTGAAGAAAATGCTTCAGAAGCTTCTATTGTAAACAATATTGATATTATTGGAGTACAAACCCTGGAAGATGCCATCCGCTTTCTTGAAGGCGAATTGGAAATCCCGCCATTGGTCACCGATACAAGGGATATTTTTTATAATTCCTTAAAGGAATTTGAATTTGATTTTGCTGATGTTCAGGGTCAGGAAAACATCAAAAGAGCTATGGAAATCGCTGCTGCAGGCGGTCACAATGTAATCATGATTGGCCCTCCCGGAGCTGGCAAAACTATGCTGGCAAAGCGTCTGCCCTCAATTTTGCCCCCACTATCTTTGCAAGAGGCATTAGAGACCACCAAGATCCATTCAGTAGCCGGAAAGTTGGGCAAAAACGCTTCTTTGATTGCTCAAAGGCCATTTAGATCTCCGCACCATACCATCAGTGATGTAGCACTCGTAGGCGGCGGAGGTAATCCTCAGCCCGGAGAAATTTCCCTTTCCCACAACGGAGTGTTGTTTCTCGACGAATTACCCGAATTCAAAAGAACTGTGTTAGAAGTGATGAGACAACCTTTGGAAGAAAGGAAAGTAACTATTTCAAGGGCAAAAGTGTCCGTGGACTATCCTGCGAATTTTATGTTGATAGCCAGTATGAATCCCTGTCCTTGTGGTTACTATAACCATCCGGAAAAAGAATGTGTCTGTGGACCGGGAATAGTGCAACGATATCTGAATAAGATCAGTGGTCCTTTGTTGGACAGGATTGATTTGCACGTGGAAGTGACTCCAGTTAAGTTTGAAGAAATGACTTCCAATAGAAAGTCAGAATCAAGCAAATCTATCCGGGAAAAAGTTATTATTGGGCGGGAAGTTCAGACTGAAAGGTTCAAAAACCATCCAGATGTCTTTTGCAATGCCATGATGCCTTCCCATATGGTGAAGGAAATCTGTCAGATCAATGAAGCAGGAAAGGCCCTTTTAAAAACTGCCATGGAAAGATTGGGCTTATCAGCCAGAGCTTATGACCGTATTCTGAAAGTTTCCAGGACCATTGCTGATTTGTCCCAAAGCAATAGCATCAAAGTGGAGCATCTTGCGGAAGCCATTCAATATAGAAGTTTGGATAGAGAGGGTTGGGCAGGGTGATATTTTTTTAAAACTTTGATCAAAAAAATCCTAAACTCTCAAATATTTTTATCAATATTTTCATATTTGAAAATCTTTGCCTACTTTCGGAATGATACGAACGAGTTGCTTTTTTTGTCACCCTTTTTAAGCTTACCCTTAATAAAAGTTTAAAGGCTGTTTTTGGACAGCCTTTATTTATCTAGTGCCTGTTCAAGATCCTCCAACAAATCGTCTAAATGTTCCAAACCGACTGATACCCTTAATAAATTTTGGGGTGTTTTTGTATCAGGCCCTTCCACAGCAGCCCTTCTTTCGATCAGACTTTCCACACCTCCCAGACTTGTGGCATGTGTGAAAAAATTTAATTTTGAAATGACTCTGTCAGCATCTTTGGCAGTTCCAGAAACCTCAAAGGACAACATTCCTCCAAAACCGGACATTTGAGCAGCGGCAGTGAGGTGATTGGGATGAGATAGCAAACCCGGATAGTAAACTTTATCTACTTTAGTATGCTGTTGAAGAAAGGTCGCAATGATGCCGGCATGTTCAGCATGCCCTTTCATACGGTAAGGAAGGGTCTTGATACTCCTGGTCAGCATATAACAATCAAACGGTGAAGGAACTGCTCCCCCCACTTGCTGAACCATTTTTATCCTTTCCCATAAACCTTCTTTGGATTTTGTAATCAAAGCACCTCCGAGGATGTCACTGTGCCCACCGAGATATTTGGTGGTACTGTGCATCACAAAATCAGCACCCAACAATAAAGGATTCTGAAAAACCGGAGTTGCGAAAGTATTGTCACAGGCCACTTTGATATGCCTTTCATTTGCAATCTCACAAATCCGCCTGATATCCGAGATCTGTAAAAGTGGGTTGGATGGGGTTTCTACCCAGATCAGTGCGGTTTTTGAATTGATGGCATCTGCAATATTATTGACATTGGTCATATCCACAAAAGTCACTTCAAGTATACCTTTGAATACATTCAAAAGCAAACTCCTCAATCCATGGTACATGTCATCCGGGGCTATGATATGGCTTCCTGGATTCAGAGATTGAAAAACCGCCATACCGGCAGCATTACCCGAAGAGAAGGCTGCTGCTGCTTCTCCATGCTCCAATTTTGCCAAAACCTGCTCCAGGGCCAATCTGTTGGGATTATTTGCTCTGGAATATACCGGAGAACCCTCAGCGTGTTCAAAAGTTGTAGAAAGGGTGATGGGTTGAACCGCGGGCCTGTTTTTATCTTCTATGACGGTACCCGCATGTATGGCAATTGTTTCTAATTTCATCTTATTCTGTCCACTGATCTTACCAACATCTCGTCTTTCCGAATAAACCTGTTCGCCAATAAATTCATAATCATTCCAGCAAAAATAGCCCAAAATCCCAGCACAAATGCACCATTCACCTGTGGATTGATCAATTCATTGGCCGAATGTGAAGTCCAGATAATAATGCCGATATTGACCACCATTGCCAAGGAATTCATCATATTCAAAAACATCTGTCTAGTACGGTTTTTGTATTGAAAAATACTGAACAATGCCAGGGCCATTGAGACTAAAGCCAGAATGGCTATGAAGATTTTTAATTCGGACTCTATCACATCTCCTGATTCAACATCTATGGTGTTGAGATTCCAGGCGGTGAGCGTTGCCATTTGGGTCTGACTTGGGTTTACTTGTTGCCAAATCGGGAATATCAGTACCAACACCATGGACACTGCAACCAAAAACAAAAAGACTGTTTGGATTCTCTGTATCATTTCAATTAAAGTTTTGACAAAGTAACAGGGTTATTTGTTGAATCGCAAGGATTGGATAAATGGTCATTTGAATTTGATACAGAATAGTATCTTTGTACGACCAAAATGGAAAACTACCGTTACTTTCTAGAACTCTCATATAAAGGTACCCATTACCATGGGTGGCAAATTCAAAAAAATGCCAATACCATTCAGGCAGAACTGGAGAAAGCAATCTCCATTATTCTGAAAAAAAATACGGCCATTATGGGCAGTGGGAGAACAGATACCGGAGTGCATGCTTTACAGCAATACGCCCATTTTGATTCAGAAGAATTATTGGATGAAATGGATTTTCTTAAAAAACTCAATTCCCTGATCCCAAGAGATATTGCCGGATATTCTCTTAAAAAAGTAAAAGAAGAAGCCCATACACGCTTTGATGCGATTTGGAGAAGTTATGTTTATAGGATCAGTCTAAGAAAAAATCCATTCGACCAAGAATATTCCTGGACACTATACCAAAAACCAAATGTGGAGAAAATGAACGAAGCCGCAGGAATTCTGTTGAAATTTGAGGATTTTCAATGCTTCAGCAAAGTCCATACAGATGTAAATCATTTTAATTGTAAAATAAAGACAGCACATTGGGAACAATTTGAGCATCAATTACTCTTTCATATAACTGCCAACAGATTTTTACGTGGTATGGTCAGAGCGATTGTTGGAACTTTGATTTCTGTGGGGATGGAAAAAACAAGCATGGAGGAATTTGTGAGGATAATAGAAAGTAAAGATAGGTCTCAAGCCAAATCAGCAGCTCCCCCTCATGGATTATATCTGAGTAAAATCATCTATCCTGAAAATTTATTTATATAAACACATATACTTTTGAGCCTGGAAAAAGAAAATATCAAAAGCGGTGATATTATAGACACCCAAGTACTGAGAAAGCTATATCAGTTTGTGAAGCCTTATCAGACTCAGTTTTACTTTTTAGTCTTTCTGACTATTTCGCTGGCTATACTTGCTCCAACAAGACCATATTTTATTCAGGTAGCCATCGATGATTACGTGGCCATTGGAGATAAAGACGGTCTTGTAAGGATCATTTATCTACTTATATTTTTGATGGTGTTACAGGCAGCTGTACAATTTGCACATACCTACTTGTCCGGGTGGATAGGACAGGTCATCATTAAGGATATCAGAATAAAACTGTACAGACACCTGCTCAAAATGCGTCTTAAGTTTTTTGACAACACTCCAATCGGTCGCTTGGTCACCCGTAGCATTTCCGATATAGAAACACTTGCAGAAGTGTTCAGCGAAGGTCTTGCAGCTATAATTGGAGATCTCCTTCAACTGGTCACAATTCTTGCTGTAATGTTTTATGTGGATTGGAAACTTACTTTGGTGAGCTTATGTACGCTTCCTCTTTTACTCATTTCCACTTACGTATTCAAAGAAAAAATAAAGGTCGCATTCAATGAGGTAAGAAATGCAGTCTCCAACCTCAACTCTTTCCTTCAGGAACATATCACAGGAATGAATATCGTGCAGATTTTCAACCGTGAACAGCGGGAGTATCAAAAATTCAAAGAAATCAACCGGGAGCATAGAAAAGCACACATCAAATCAGTTTTGTACTATTCCATCTATTTTCCGGTAGCAGAAATTATCCAAGCTATAGGAATCGGATTGGTAGTTTGGTATGGTGCCACGGGTGTCTTCGATTTGGAAATCCAAGTAGGTGTCCTGATTTCATTCATCATGTACCTTCAACTGTTTTTTAGGCCAATAAGAATGATAGCTGATAGGTTTAATACCCTGCAAATGGGAGTCGTCAGTTCCTCTCGTATTTTTAAATTGCTCGAAAGCGACGATCAAATTCCCAATGAAGGCCATCTCAAGCCTGAAAAGCTAAAAGGGAACATCAAACTTGAAAATGTATGGTTTGCCTATATAGATGAAGATTGGGTACTTAAAAACATCAACTTTGAAGTCAAACATGGTGAAACAGTTGCTTTGGTCGGAGCCACAGGAGCAGGAAAATCCTCGATTATCAATCTGATCAACAGGTTTTACGAAATCAACAAGGGAACGATAAAAATTGATGATACAGATGTAAGGGAGTTTGAATTGGGGGCTTTGAGAAGACATATCGGTGTGGTTTTACAGGATGTATTCCTTTTTTCAGATACCATTTTCTATAATATCACACTTGGAAATCCCAACATCAGCAGAGAAGAGGTTATGAAAGCTGCCAAATTGGTAGGTGCAAAAAAATTCATTGAAAAACTTCCGGGCGGTTTGGATTATAATGTCATGGAGCGAGGCGCAACTTTATCAGTAGGTCAAAGGCAGATGATTTCCTTTGTGAGAGCCATGGTCTATAATCCTGAAATAATTATTTTGGACGAAGCCACTTCTTCTGTGGATACAGAAACTGAGGAGTTGATCCAAAAAGCAATCTCCAAAATGATGAAAGGAAGAACTTCGATAGTGATTGCACACAGGCTTTCAACCATTCAAAAAGCACATAAAATAATTGTAATGCATCAGGGTGAAATCAAAGAAATGGGCACCCATGAAAGCCTTCTTGAATTGGGCGGGTTCTATGCACAGCTCCATCAAATGCAACTGAAAACAATGGCGATTGGAGAAGGGTTTGGGTAGTGAGGGAAGGTAGATTTTAGATTTGGATTTAGAGATATTTAGACAGGAGCTTTTCCATTTCCAGTTGTAGTTTTTTGGCCTCCAAACCTGCTAATTTTGCAAAATCCTTATCATTCCCGGCATAAATGATCCCTCTTGAGGAATTGACCAAGAGACCACAATGGCTGTTCATCCCAAAATGAGCAACATCTTCGAGACTTCCACCTTGGGCTCCGACTCCCGGAACTAAAAAGAAATGCTCAGGTACAATTTTTCTGACTTCTGCAATCTTCTCCCCTCTTGTAGCACCGACCACATACATCATATTGTCAGGATTTCCCCACTTGCTGCTCTTTTCCAAAACTTCCTGAAAAAGAGGCTTACCGGATTGTGATGATATAAGTTGAAAATCCGCACTTCCCTCATTGGAAGTCAGGGCCAAAAGAATCACCCATTTATTCTCAAATTCCAAAAATGGCTTGACACTGTCCACGCCCATATAAGGCGCCACAGTAATGGAATCAAAATCCATGGTTTCAAAGAATGCTTTGGCATACAAGCCTGAAGTATTTCCTATGTCTCCCCTTTTGGCATCAGCAATTGTAAAAATTTCTTTTGGGATATAATCCAAAGTCTTTTGAAGACTTTCCCATCCCTTAGGACCCAACGCCTCATAAAATGCAATATTGGGTTTGTAAGCCACTGCAAATTCGGCTGTCTGATCAATGATCTCTTTGTTGAATTCAAAAACAGGATCAGTAGTTTTGAGTAAATGAGAAGGGATTTTCGAAGGATCTGTGTCCAACCCGACACATAAAAATGATTTTTTATCCTGAATTTTCTTAAAGAGGTCTATTCTGTTCATCGGTGAAAATTTTAGCAAAAGTAAGGATTAAAAAATTCCTGACCTTTATTTTCAATAAATCAGCGGAGATCTATGATTTCCACTTTTCCATATTCCTGCGGATTAAATGTAAAATACGCATCCGGTAAATTCACTTCTGTATTGATGGAATTAAACTTATACTTAAAAACTCCGCCCTGATCATCATAAATCTCCCAACCAATCAAATCTTTTTTATTCTTGTCAATGAACAATTTAACCCTTTTGAAAGGAGAATTTGAATTGTTTGAAGCGAGTTCAATTTCCTGAATGATCACCCCTTTTTCATTTTTTTCCCCAATAAGCCAATAATCATATCCCTTCTGGTATATGGTATAAACTGAAGAGGGTGTTAATTCCTCCTCCATTTCACTTGCATTGTTGATAGTAACTTCCTTGTAGTTTCCGGATTCAATATAAGTCCAAACGGTTTTACCGTTGTTGAAAATTTCCTGTTCTGGGAGTTTGAGATGGTATTTCTCACCTTTAATGGCAATTTCACCTTTTTGGGATTTGCTCACAATGTCCGATGATTCCCCGTATGTGAATTCGAAACTTGCTTGGAGTCCTTTAAGGGATTTATATTTTTGACTGACTCCATCAAGTATTGTTTTAGCTTTGGGATCTTTTTGAGCAAAGACCGAAACCGATGCAAAAGCAATAAATAGGAATACCAAGAGGGTGATTTTATTTTTCATAATGATTGAAATTTCGCCTTGAAATTAATTCAACGGGACTAAAGATTGTTCAATAACCGTTCCAAACTGGCTTCGTCCTGAATCAAGACTTCCCTCGCCTTACTTCCCTCAAAAGGACCTACTATCCCCGCTGCCTCCAATTGGTCAACAATTCTTCCGGCACGGTTATATCCCAGCTTCAATTTCCTTTGGATCAGAGAAGTACTGCCTTGCTGATGCAGTACAATCAATTTGGCTGCTTCGTCGAAAAGCGGGTCTCTGTCAGAAAGATCTATATCGGACAGGTTTCCATCGCCTTCCTCCCCTTCAAATTCAGGTAATAGATAAGCATCTGTATATCCTTTTTGCTCCCCTATCCAGTCACAAATCGCATCCACCTCAGGAGTATCCAAAAATGCGCACTGTAATCGGGTCATTTCTGAACCATGGGAAAGTAACATATCACCCATTCCAATGAGCTGATCTGCGCCTCCGGCATCCAAAATGGTACGGCTGTCAATTTTTGAAGTCACACGGAAAGACAATCTTGCAGGAAAATTCGCTTTGATAATTCCCGTAATAACATTGACAGAGGGCCTCTGTGTAGCTACCACCAAATGTATACCGATCGCTCTGGCCAATTGCGCCAGCCTGGCAATGGGCGCTTCGATTTCTTTGCCAGCTGTCATCATCAAATCAGCCAACTCATCTATGACCAGTACGATGTAAGGCATAAATCTATGACCCTTTTCAGGATTCAGTTTTCGGGCAACAAATTTGGCGTTATACTCTTTGAGATTCCTACATCCAGCATCTTTAAGCAGATCGTATCGCTTATCCATTTCGATACAAAGTGAATTCAATGTATAAATCACCTTTTTTGTATCAGTGATTATTGCTTCTTCAGCTCCAGGCAATTTTGCCAAAAAGTGTCTCTCTATTTTGTTGAATAGGGTCAGTTCCACTTTTTTGGGATCCACCAAGACAAACTTGAGTTGGGAAGGATGTTTCTTATAAACCAAGGAAGCCAGAATCATATTCAATCCCACAGATTTTCCCTGACCCGTCGCTCCTGCCATCAGCAGGTGAGGCATTTTTGCCAAATCCATGACAAATACTTCATTCGAAATGGTTTTCCCCAAAGCCACCGGAAGATCTTTGTCACTCCGCATAAACTTCTCTGTACCAATCACAGATCTTGCAGGTACCAGTTCCCTGTTTTTGTTGGGGACTTCTATCCCTATGGTTCCTTTACCTGGAATCGGTGCAATGATTCGGATTCCCAATGCGGCCAAACTCAATGCGATATCATCTTCGAGATTTTTGATCTTGGAAATTTTGACACCAGGATCAGGCACAATTTCGTAAAGCGTGACCGTTGGTCCAATCGTAGCCTTTATCTCCTGAATGCCGATCTTGAAGTTGACCAGAGTCTCAACAATCTTGTTTTTATTCTCTTCCAATTCCTGTCTTGAAACCGTGACTTTCTGGAAGTCATAATCATTCAGCAGATCAAGCGTGGGATACTTATAATGTGGCAAATCCAGGGTCGGATCATAAGGATCAAGATTTTCAACTTCTTCAGCTGTCTTTTCTTCGCCCTCTGATTTGCTGACCGAAAACTTTTTTTCCTCTATACGGGATTCGATTTCCAGATCATTTTCATCTTCAAGAAGGTCTTCTCCCTCAATATTGAAAACAGGTGAAGAACCTATTTTAATATTGTCTTCTTTTTCTGACTTGATGGTCCAGCTGCTTACATCTTCCTCAATTTCATCATCCAAGTCGTCTTCAAGCCCCAACTCATCCCTTTCCTCCTCAAGTTCCTCTTCCAAACTAGGAATAACGGAATCATAGGATGAAGTTGTTTTTTCCTCTTGTTCGGATTCATTCCCAGAACTTCTTAGAGACCAATTGAATTGACTGATGTTGAAAAAGAAGATCAGAAATATCAAGAGAGATCCAACAATCAACAAAATTGTACCCCATCCCAAAAATTGATTGGATAACAGCCCCAATTCATATCCAAAACCTCCACTCAAATAACCAATTGTATTAAATCCATCTGCAAGCTGCACCAAATAACCAGTCACCAATCCAAGCCAAAAAACAAAAAAGAGCGCAAAAGCGCTGTATCTCGACAAAGAAATCAATGACTTTTTGAAAACGAGTTTGAATCCTAAAAAAAATAAATACGGCGGAAGCAAAAATGCTGCAACTCCAAACCATCTTCTAATGAAAAGATCAGACATTTTGGCACCGAAAAGACCCAACCAATTTCTTGTTTCTTCAGCCGTACTCCTTAATCCTTGATCAAGATCAGAAGCTACCAGACTTTGATCAGCTTTACCGGAAAAGAGATAACTGAAAAAGGCAAACAATAAAAAAAATCCCACCAAAATAAATATTATCCCCACTGTTAGGGGTATTCTTTTATCCTTTACAAAATCCAAAGAAAAGCGGCCTGGCTTTGCTGCTTTGGACTTTGATTTGGGTTCACTCTTTTTTCTAAAGGTATTTGTTCTTGGGGTTTCCGAAGCCATATTGATTTTCCTGTCTTTCCCAGATTATTGGAAGATTGTGGAAATATACAGATTTCCATACAATCGGTTTAACAATTTGATGAAAAGCCTTTTCCTTAAACTGTAACTGCTAGATTCAAAATCCTTTAAACTTTAACTTAATTTTTACTCAAATATTTGGCCAGACCTTTGTTGATTCTTTTTATCAATCCAGGTCCTTCATAAATCATTCCAGAATATACCTGAACCAAAGATGCTCCTGCTTCCAACTTATCAATAGCATCCTTTGCTGAAAATATTCCCCCCACTCCTATAATCGGGAAAGCATTATTGGATTGTTTTGCCAAAAACCGGATTACCTCAGTACTTCTTTTTGCCAAAACTTTTCCACTTACTCCTCCTGCACCTATTGCATCAACTTGATGGACATCCGTGGACAACAAACTTCTATCAATGGTAGTATTGGTGGCTATCACTCCGTCAATTTTTGTTTCCAGGACTATTTCCACAATATCATCCAATTGACCTACAGTGAGGTCAGGTGCTATTTTCAACAGAATCGGTTTGGGGTTACCTTTTTTGCGATTGGCTTTTTGAACTTCGGACAATAATTTTTTGAGGGGTTCTTTTTCCTGTAAATCCCGGAGGTTCGGGGTATTGGGAGAACTGACATTGACCACAAAATAATCTACATAATCAAACAAATATTCAAAGCAAAAGAGGTAATCATCAACTGCATTTTCATTTGGGGTCAATTTATTTTTTCCAATATTCCCACCAATCAAAACATCTGAATTTCGGTTTTTCAATCTTTCAACTGCTTCTGCCACTCCCCCATTATTGAAACCCATCCGATTAATAAGTGCCTGATCTTTTGGTAGACGGAATAGGCGTGGTTTGGGATTTCCTTCCTGAGGTTTGGGGGTCAAAGTTCCGATCTCTATAAACCCAAAACCCAGCATGGCCATCTCATCTATCAATTTGGCATCTTTGTCAAAACCTGCGGCCAAACCGACAGGATTCTTGAATTTCAACCCAAATACTTCTCTTTCCAAAACGGGGTTTTGGTAGTCGTAAATTCCCTCAATAAGATTCTTAACAAGTGGGAGGTTAAAACTTTTTTTGATCAGGTCAAATGTAAAATGATGCGCATCTTCCGGATTTTTTCTAAAAAGTAAAGGTTTGATGATGGATTTGTACACTTTGTTATCTTTTTTTCAAAGTGCTAAATTAAACCAAATGGATTAGAAATAATACCAATTTCAAAATAGATATTATTCTTTATCTACCTGAAAAATCCAAGAGGGATTATCCCCGCGGATGAAACTCATTTAGCACCTGTCTAAGGTAATCCCTATCAAGATGGGTATAAATTTCAGTGGTGGTAATGCTTTCATGTCCCAGCATTTCCTGTACAGCCCTCAAATCAGCTCCACCCTCAATCATATGCGTGGCAAAACTGTGTCGGAAAGTATGGGGACTCACATTTTTTTTCAAGCCGATCAATTCCACTTGCTTTTTGATAATCAGGAAAACCATTACCCGTGTGAGTTTTTTGCCCCTTTGATTCAGGAAAACAAATTGTTCATGGCCTTTGGCCGGGGTCATGTGATTACGGACTTCTTCTGTATATAATTTCAAATATTTTAAGGCATCTTTACCTATAGGTACAAGTCTTTCTTTATTGCCTTTTCCTATGACCCTTAAAAACCCAACATCTGCATAGACATTTCCGATTTTTAAATCTGTCAATTCTGTAACCCTCAAACCTGAACTGTACAACACTTCCAACATAGCCCTATTGCGATGCCCATGAGCTTCGCCTAAGGGAATGCTTTCCAAAATTTGATTGATTTCATGGAAACTTAAAGTGTCCGGTAACTTTCTTCCCAGTTTAGGGGCTTCCAATAGTTGTGCAGGATCTTCGGAAATCCTGTCCTCGTACATCAAAAAACGAAAAAAAGCTTTGATTCCAGAAATGATACGGGCTTGGGTATATTCGGAGATTTCAAGTTCCGCAAGTCCATTGACAAAATACCTCAGATGCTCCAATTTAACCTGCGTAGGTTGTACATCGGGGAAATTATTCTCCATGTATCGGCTGAGTTTTTCCATGTCCTGCTGATAGGCAAGCATGGAATTTTTGCTCAATGACCTTTCGATTTTCAGGTGATGTTGGAATTGGCGGAGAAATGGGGTCCAGAAATTTTTCATGTTCCAATTATTCCCTTTTCCAACTTGATGGATCTTGTGAGGTATGGAAAACTCCATGGATAATTATTTCATTCTCCACAATAGTATAGTGAATTCCAAAAGGGAACTTTTTCAAAAATCGAATTCTAATATTTGAATATCTGATTTGAAATTTAAATGGGTTGCTTTTTAAACTATATATAGTGTTTTCAAAAATATCTTTAAAACGTTCTCCCAAACCAACTCTTTTACTCTCATACCATAAAAACACCTCCCTTAAATCTTCCTCAGCTGGCTCAGTTATAGTAACTATGAAATCCATTATTTTTTGAAAATTTCAACTTTTGCCGAATCCCAAGATCTCTTCTTGATCTTTCCACTTTCCAATTCTGAAATCCGCTTTAAAATCTCAGATTTTTGCCAAGATGGAATTTCGGAAGGTTCTTTGATATTTGCGTATTCTATTGATTGAATTAAGGAAAAAAAATCCCCCAACTTATCGTCATCTATTTCCAACACTACTTTCATAATTTTATAAATACATTTTGTGATAAATATAATAATTTACTTTTTCCCATGGGAATTTACCATATTAAAAAGAAAACCTTCATTAACTTTAGCCTTTCAAAACCACTAACCTGCAATCACATTGAAAATCCTCATCCTCAACGGCCCAAATCTCAATCTCTTGGGAAAAAGAGAACCTGAGATATACGGCAGCACTTCCTTTGAAGATTATTTTGAAACCCTGAGAACTAAGTTTCATGATCTCGATTTACATTATTTTCAAAGCAATATTGAAGGAGAAATCATCGACAAAATCCATGAAGTTGGATTTGACTTTGATGCCATACTCATCAATGCCGGAGGATATACACATACATCTGTGGCTATTTCTGATGCTATTGCAGGAGTGACCACTCCAGTATTGGAGGTGCACATTTCCAATATTTACAAGAGAGAGGAGTTCCGTCACAAAAGCATCATCACAAAAGAATGTGTTGGCATGATATCTGGTCTTGGTCTTAAAGGGTATGAACTGGGCATCAGGTTTTTTCTAAAACAGTAGCTTCAGAAAATAATATCCCAATATCTAAATATCTATAAATATCAATTTACAAAGCATTGAACGTCTAAAACATCAAGACTTTTCAAACTTATAGTCCATCAAATTTAGAAATCATGATCTCATTTGCACCGGGACCTTCCAAGGTCTATGACAGCTTACCCCAATACATGCAGGATGCTTACGAAAAAGGTATACTGAGCGCTAATCACCGTTCTGCTGTTTTCATGAACCTCTATCAGGAAACAGAAACATTGATGCGTGAAAAGCTTCATGTGCCTCAGGATTACAGATTACTTTTCACTTCCTCTGCGACGGAAAATTGGGAGATCATTTCCCAATCCATCGTGCAGTCAGCAGGCTATCATATCTTTTCCGGTTCATTCGGAAAAAAATGGTTTGATTATGCCAAATATATTGAGCCTAAATGCCATCCCCATAAATTAGAGGCTGATCAAACACTGAGTGTGGAAGAATTGGAGATTGGAGAAGAATTTGATCTGATTGCCATTACCCAAAATGAGACTTCCAACGCTACTAAGGTTTCAAATGAGACCATAGCAGCAGTAGCAAACAAGTATCCCGAAAAGATGATCGCTGTAGATACAACTTCTTCTATGGGCGGAATTGAGTTGGATTTTCGATTGGCGGATATTTGGTATGCTTCAGTACAGAAATGTTTTGGACTGCCCGCAGGATTGGGAATCTTGATAATTTCTCCTAAAGCTATTGCAAAAGCAAAAGATAAGGGTGAAAAAGGAAGGTATAACAGTCTGAACTTTATGCTTGAAAATGCAGAAATCTATCAAACGCATTATACCCCCAATGTTTTTGGGATTTATCTTTTATATAGGGTTTTGCAGGACATTCCTGAAATCCAGCATATAGACCAAAAAACCAGGGAAAGGATGAGAATTCTGGAAGACACCATTGCCAATACAGGAAAGCTAAGAATGCTTATCCAAAACCCTGAAGCGAGAAGCAGTACAGTTTTGGCCATTACCGGAAAGGAAGAAATGATCTCCGAAATCAAAAAATCGGCTGAAAAAGAAGGGATGCAAATGGGCGGTGGCTATGGCCCTTTGAAAGCCAGCAGTTTCAGAATAGCTAATTTCCCGGCCATCTCCGATTCGGAATTTCAAAATCTGATCAGCTTTCTCAAAAAATACTAGGCTTGACAATAAGGCGGTAATCAACGCTTAATTTCAATTTCACGATTCTGTTTTCACAGTACAAAAACACCATGCTCAATTTCAAAGAAATATTTTCGGTCACATTGATCCTTTTTTCAGTGATTGACATTCTGGGTTCTATACCTATTGTCATCAATCTTAGAAAAAAAGTGGGGCATATTCAATCTGGCAAGGCTACTATTGCTGCCGGTGTTTTGATGATTCTGTTCTTGTTAGTAGGTAAATCTATCTTGGGATTATTTGGAATAGGGGTAGAGGATTTTGCCATTGCGGGTGCATTGATAATTTTTGCTTTGGGGGCGGAAATGATATTGGGTATTGAACTTTTCAAACCTGACCCTGAGGCTTCCACTACGAGTGCATCAATAGTACCTATTGCTTTCCCTTTGATAGCAGGTGCAGGGACTTTGACCACGATTTTGACACTCAAAGCAGAATATACTCAGGCCAATATTGCAGTAGGAATCGTGATCAACCTGGCAATAGTTTATGCGGTATTG
Source organism: Aquiflexum balticum DSM 16537 (assembly GCF_900176595.1). Classification (GTDB taxonomy): domain Bacteria; phylum Bacteroidota; class Bacteroidia; order Cytophagales; family Cyclobacteriaceae; genus Aquiflexum; species Aquiflexum balticum. The sequence goes on along the minus strand of NZ_LT838813.1, from coordinate 2,007,701 downwards.
AAAAGTACAAATTGGTTGGAAAGGAAATTGGGAAAAACAGGTTTGGATGTGCTGAGAAGGATTTTCGGCATCATTTTATTATCCATTGCTATCAAGATTTTCAAGGGCGCATTGTTTACCGGCGAAATGATCTAATAGAAAAGCCAACCAAGTTGTTTTTGAAATCTGCCCGGTTTTTATAGGTTTTGAGAGATAAATCTACTTTTCTTTGCAGCATGATTACAATCTTTACAGACGGTGCCGCCAAAGGTAATCCCGGCCCGGGAGGGTATGGGGTTGTTTTGAAATATAATCAACATCGAAAAGAACTATCAGGAGGCTACAGGCTTACAACCAATAACCGAATGGAACTCTTGGCTGTTATCCGTGCACTTCAGGAATTGAAAGTAAGAGATATTCCTGTGACCATTTACTCAGACAGTAAATATGTAGTGGATGCCATCGAAAAGGGATGGCTTTGGAGTTGGCAGAAAAAAGGATTCAAGGACAAAAAGAACATAGATCTCTGGAAAATATATATTCCATTGCATGTCAGGTACAAACCGAAGTTCGTATGGGTAAAAGGCCATGCCGGACATATTGAAAATGAACGCTGTGATCAATTGGCAGTAGCCGCAGCGGAAATGCCCAATTTACCGGCAGATGAGGGCTATGAGAATGGTTAATCAGTGATCAGGAAATAAAATCTTTTTCTCAATGAAAAACTCCTCCTTCCAGTTCAAACAATTTGCTGTGCAACAGGACAAATGTGCCATGAAAATCAGCACAGATGGGGTAATATTGGGAGCATATGCAGGTCAGGGAAATCCAAAAAAAATTTTGGATATCGGGGCAGGCACTGGGGTAATTTCATTGATGCTTGCACAGAGGTTCCCGGAAGCGATGATCACGGGGATTGAAATTGATAAAGATGCTTCCAAGCAGGCAAGTGAAAATATCCGAAATAGCCCTTGGAATAACCGAATCAGGATTTTGAATCAAAGTTTTCAGGAATTCAGTAAACACCATCAGGATAAGTTTGACCTGATTGTCAGCAATCCCCCGTATTTCCCAAATCACTTGAAAACCGAGGATTACCAAAGAAATTTAGCTATGCATAACGACACTTTGCCTTTTGAGGAATTGATGGCAGGAATAAAAAGTATGATGGATCAAGAAGCCACTTCCTGGCTGATTCTCCCTCCCTATCAGATGGAAGAAACCAACAAAATCGCTGAGGTATTAAGGTTGTTTGCTTTTGAAAAACTAAAAATTCAAGACAAGCCGGCTAAAAACATTATCAGGTTAATTCAAGGGTTTTCCTTCTTGAAAAAGGATTTAAAAATTTCCGGTTTGAGTATTAAAGATGAAGACAACAAGTACTCAAAAGTATATTCCGACCTGTTAAAAGAGTTCCTTATCATTTTTTAGTTTCAATAATATCTCAAAAAAGAATTTATTATTTGTTCCTTCCACAAAATTTAAAATTCATGAGCAATTATCTGATACTTAATCTAAATAATGCGGCAAACCATTTAAAGGGTGAAATGTGTCTTTGATCCTAAACCCTACCATTTAACCTACTGAAATTTTTTCTTCAAAAATGATCCCCTCTTTTTCCAAAGCAGACAAAATCGGATCATAAATTTCAGGTAATACTGGAATATGTAATCCTTTTAGTTTGATATTTCCCTCCAAAAACAAATCCACTGCAATAGCCAAGGGCAGACCTACAGTTTTGGCCATTGCTGTATATTCTTGATTCTCTCCCTTACAAACCAAACTGGAAATGATTTTTTTCAAACCCATTGGAGTCTCTACCTCAAATTGATGCTGCATTACTATCATATCTTTATCCTGAGGATTAAGTTTCCATTTCTCCTCCAAAATCGACTGAAGAATTGCTGCAGGGCTTCCTTTTGTTTTTGCCAAGGGCACATCCGATAATAGGCCAAGCCATTTTATTTTATCTAAAACAGAATCATCTACCCAAGGAAGAAGTTCAATGAGTTTTTCTTCTACCGTTTTATATTCGTGAAAAGGCAAAAATGAATTGAATAACATCCTTTGGGTAAAACCATCCGGCAGATCCATCTCAAAAGAGTCATCAGTAAGTCCAAGCTGTACAAACACATCCCAACTTTGACAAAACCCTGACCTCCTTAAAGTTCCCCTTAACAGGGTAGGTATATCTTCTAATCCGTATATTTTACGGTAACTTAAAGAATCCCTGTTAGCATAGCCATCAAAATCACCCACTTGGTCAAAGCTGATGGTCTCTAATCTTCTGAATAGCATGTGATAAGGTATGTATTTATATTTCCCATTCCTGATAAACATCGATACCCCTTTTCCTGCCAATACTACATTCCTTGGATTCCAGGTGAATTTATATTTCCAAGGATTGTCCTCACTTTCGGGTGAGAGTACCCCTCCTGTAAAGGATTTAAAAGAAATGATTTTATTACCCAATGCCTTCTCCCGATTTATCACCTGTATGGACGACATATGATCAATACCCGGATCAAGCCCACATTCATTCAGAAAAAATAGACCTTTAGATTCAATGTCATTTTTCATCTTTCTGAGGTCTTCCGATTCATAGGATGCAGAAAAAAAATTTCTTCCCAAATCCAGGCAGTCCTTGGCAATGATAGGGTGTAAAAAAGCCGGAAGCATGGAAATAACCACATCGGAATTACCAATAAGTGATCTTCTATCAACTTCATCATCAAGGTTGATTCTTACTGCCTGCCCATCAGGATGGTTTTTTATTTTTTCTCGAGCAATTTCTTCTGAGATATCTGCAATAATAACTTTCCTGTTTTTTTCTTTTGCTGATCTCAAAAAATGATCAATTAGAAAAACAGAGGATTTTCCTGCACCTAGGATTAAAATTGTATGCATATGTCCATTAAAATTTGTATGCCCGAAATTGAGAAAAAACAAGGAGGGCAAAAAATCAAACTTGATATATTTAGGAAAAAGAACAATTGCCGTTTTTTTTTTGTTAATTCAATTCCTTTTTATCAGTAATGAATGAACAGAAAAATAGAGTTGACGGTAAGCCTTGAAGTAGTGCAACAAAAAAATTGGTCCGAACAGGATAAGATTCTGATTGCCAAAGCAACCAATATTTTAGAAAGTGCGCACGCTCCATATTCCGGATTTTTGGTGGGGGCAGCATTATTACTGGAAAACGGAGCTATATTCGCAGCAAATAACCAGGAGAATGTTTCTTTTCCAGTTGGAATATGTGCAGAAAGGGCCGTTTTGAGTTATGCAATGGCAAACCATCCTGACATAAGACCTGTCAAAATTGTAATCGTAGCAAAAAGAAAAGGAGAATCAGAATTCGCAACTGTTACTCCTTGTGGACTTTGCAGGCAAACAATCAACGAATATGAAGTCAAATTCAATAGTCCAATAGAAATTTCTATGCTGAATCCAAACGGCGAAATTCTGAAAGCATCAGGTATAGAACAGCTTTTGCCATTCAGGTTCAATAATTTAAAGGGTTGATGAAATCATCTATTAGGTATCAGCATATCGCACATTACAGCACATCTCATGTTATAAACCGGGATGAAAAAGAAATAATTATAGCCTTGCATGGCTATGGTCAATTAGCTGAATTTTTTATCAAAAAATTTGAGCCGCTATATAAGGAAGATAGGTTGATAGTAGTCCCGGAAGCTACAAATTATGCCTATGCAAAAGGTTTTTCTGGAAAAGTCGGCGCCAATTGGATGACCCACCATGAGAGAGAATCTGCCATTGAGAATAATCATAATTATCTCAATTCACTTTTGAATGCATTACTCATTAAATACACGATCAAACCTACAATCAAGATTCTGGGATTTTCCCAAGGGGCCGCCACGGCTACAAGATGGGTCAGTCAATTAAATGTCCCTGTCAAATCATTGGTTCTTTGGGCCGGTGGTTTTGCCCATGACCTTGATTTTGAAGAGATAGGAGAAAAACTTAAGGATTCAGAAGTGCTGTTTGTAACAGGTGATTCTGACGATTTGATTACACCGGAATCTATTTCAAAACAAGATGAATTGATATCCAGGCTTTCGTGCGAGGTCAAGAAGCTTCAATTCGAGGGAGGACATGAATTAGACCTACCTTTACTCAAAAAGATTTTTGACCAATAAATATTCTTTGGCATTTCATTTATATATATGTTTGAATTAACCTTAGAGTTAACTAATTTTCTAAAAAAATTTATCTGATTTCTAAAATGCTTACCCTATCTGAAAAAGAAGTTGAGAATATAGCAGCATTACTGCTTAAAGGGATGATTTGTTTTTACCAATTAGACAACAAAAAAATCTATCATTTACCTGATAATGAGGACTATTTCAATTATGACCTTACTCCCGAGGAGGAAGATATTTTGGACGAAATAGAAGATAACCCTGATAATTTTGCCGAATTCACAAAGATGGAAACCAGTCAGGACCATCAGATGATGGAAAATTTTGCGGAAAGAAGTGTAAAGGAACGAAATTTCCAAGATGAGCTTTTCAATGCTTTGAGTAAGCCAAAGGCAGCAACCGGTTTTAAATTTTTGATTGACAGTTCCGGAAAATATAAAGATAAGTGGAATGAATACCGGATTCAGCAATACAAAGACTGGGTTAAAGAGCAAGTAGATATTTTCAATTACTCAGAAGAGTAATGGGACAAAATAATACCCGGTTTCTAGGAATTTTAATTTTGGTCAGACTAAAATCAAGTTGACTTGATCCATTTCCAGATTGTTTTATAATTCACTTTGGTACCATGAATTAATATCCCAATCCGATATATTTTCCCAGCTACCCAGGTACTGAAAAAAAACCCTCCTATCAATAAAGACATTGAAAGCAGTAAATCGGAAAAAGGTACTCCAAAACTAACCCGACCCATCATGGCAATTGGTGAAGTCAAAGGTATAATGGACAGCCAAAATGAGACATTACTGTTTGGGTCATTCAATACAAACACAAAAAGTCCTAAATAACCAATTAGCAACGGAATCGTGATGGGAAGCATAAATTGCTGAGCTTCCGAAGGTGCATCGATAGCTGCTCCAACAGCTGCGAAAAAAGCTCCATAAAGCAGATAACCTCCTAGAAAATAAAAAACAAACGTCAATGTAAGTTGGAAAAAGTCGATTCCTTGAATAGTCTGAATGATACGGCCTATATCATCATCTCCATTCATCATTTGACCCATTTCAGGATTGGCAAGGTCAATAATTTGTTGTTGTGGCATCTGCATGCCAAAATAACCCATCACAATTGAAGATACACTTCCAATAAGAATAATCCATATCAAAAACTGAGTTAATCCCACCGCTCCTATTCCGATAATCTTTCCCAACATCAGTTGAAAAGGTTTGATGGATGAAATCAAAATTTCAATAATACGACTGGATTTTTCTTCAATTACACCTTGCATTATTTGATTTCCATAGACAAAAATGAAAATATAAATCAAGATGCCTGCCAAAAACCCTATTGCATAGTTGACAGTTGCATCAGATATTTTTTCTTCACCGCTGATGTCTAAAGTAATGGACTGAATAGACACTTTGGTTCTGTATGCATTGATTACCTCAGGATCAATCCCTGATTCAAAAAGCCTTTGTTCTTCAATTCGCCGTTTCAGGTTGGATTCCAAAAACAAGATAAGACTCATGCTTGGATTTTTTTCAGCATAATAAACTATTCCTGAAGGTTTAGTAAGGTCAATCTTGGGAATATAAAGAAAGCCGAATCTTTCCCCATCCTGTACCATTTGTTTTGCTTCATCTATATTTAGATTGGAAAAAGAGAAAGCATACTGTTCAGAACTCTCAATAAAAAAAAGATTGTTTTCATCCACGACTTCGATAATTCTCAAAGCAGAACTGGAAGTGTCACCCACTGAAATCCAAAGAAAAATCCCCATTATCGCCGGAAAGATCAAGGGGGTCAGCACAGTTGCTAACAAAAAGGATTTTTTTTGTACGCGGGAAAGATATTCTCGCTGAATTACCAACCAAACTTTACCCATTTGAATATGCTTTGACTTGTTGGATGAAAATTTCTTCCATACTCGGCAAGATTTCCTTAAAACCGAGTACTTCGCCATAGGTCATTAATTTCTGAAGCAACTGATTTGGCGAATCAATGCCTAAAGGCAACTCAAAATTTGAAACATCATTATGAATAGAAGCTTTGAATTCTTCAGGGAGTGGGGTTTCATTACATTTGAGGCTAACGGCGTATCTATTTGGCCTGAATTGCTGCTTTATGTCTGATAGTCTTCCTTCCAGGATTTTATGGGATTTATGAATCATAGCAATTTGATCACATAAAAGCTCCACTGACTCCATTCTATGTGTGGAAAGCACAAGCGTAATTCCTTTTGTCTTCAATTCCAGAATTTCATCTTTGATGATTTCAGCATTGATAGGGTCAAAACCTGAAAATGGTTCATCTAAAATAAGTAACTCCGGTTCATGAATAATGGTGGATATAAATTGCACTTTTTGAGCCATTCCTTTGGAAAGGTCATCTATTCTTTTGTCCTTCCATGAAATGATATCCATTTTTTTCAACCAATAACTTACCCTTTCTTTTGCAAGATTCGAAGGCATATCTTTAAGTCTTGCGAAGTAAACCAATTGATCCCAAACCTTCATTTTCTTGTATAGTCCCCTTTCTTCGGGAAGATATCCTATTCGGGAAATATGCTTGGGCTGTAATTTCTCACCCTTGAAAATAATTTCACCCGCATCTGACTCAATGATTTGGTTGATAATCCGGATTAGCGTTGTCTTTCCTGCTCCATTTGGGCCCAAAAGTCCAAATATTCCTCCATCTGGAATATCAATAGAAATATCAGTAAGGGCACTATTGGAGCCGTATGATTTAGAGAGATGTCGGATTTCGAGGATCGCCAAATAATTTAAATTTTGGGTAAAAATAACAAATACTCATTTCAAAGTTACAGAACCCACTGATACATCTATGTCAAATGTCATGAGATTTGCACTATTCTCTTTATATGTTCTACTGACATAGGTTTTATTGCCAATATCCTTTAAATGTTTTGGGATATAGGTACGGCACATGGGTGTAGATTTGATTTTGACAATATAAGGTTGACTGTCATCCGGCAAAATGAGATTGACTTTCCCTGCTCCAACCATAGCCTGAATATTACATGCCTCAGGCATTTTATCTGAAAAAGAAAGATTTAATGTACCATAGTTGGCTTCAAAAATCATTTCCTTGGCATTGGTGAAATTAAGATTTGAGGCTTCCAGATTGCCCATATTTATGGTTACCATAATGGTATCCATTTTCACCGAATTGGCAGAATTTTTACTGTAATTCAATTTCACATCAGCACTTGTGGAATTGATTATACAATTGGATACCGGCAAATACGCAAGATCAATGTCAGCTGTCCCAATACCAAAATAAAAGTGCAAATCATAAAGAAAGTTGGAATTCAAACCCACAGACCATTTATGGTCAAAATCATCGTTTGAACTTGAAAAGAGTTTATAGGAAAGACTTTTCCCAAGATTTTCGGATTCAACATTTCTATGGACCAAATTGGTATAAAGAATCTGATCCCTTATTTCGTGATTGAAAGAGGGGAGTATATTGACTTTGGATAGGTGAGATTGTATAAAAACAGGCTCGTCACCTAATTTCCGGTTAATTTGGGTAACCCCTTTATAAACATTGAAGTCCAAATATACCAGGTTATAACCGTGCTTCTCTTCAACTCTAAATTCCTTGGTGATTTGGGCCGTAAGCTGGAATATAATTCCCAAAACAAGTCCAATTATCAAGCTAAATCTGTTCAGCATAGGGTAGATTACGGCAATCGTAGTAAAAGGTTATTAAGGGTATAAAAAAAGCCAGATTTTTCTCTGGCTCCAAGATTTTTAGAAGAATTCTTTCATTTTGTCAAAAAAGCTTTTCTCGGATTTGCCCGGATCAGGCTTGAAATTCTCAGAATCTCTCAGATCTTCCAAGATTTGTCTTTCCTCTTTGCTCAATTGCTTTGGTGTCCAAACATTGACATGAATTAGCTGATCGCCTCTGTTGTAACCATTGATATCTCTGATACCCTTGCCTTTCAGTCTAAGAATTTTTCCACTTTGGGTTCCCGGATCTAGTTTAATTTTGACTTTTCCGTCGATGGTGGGCACTTCTATCTGTGAACCCAACGCCACATCTATAAAACTCACATACAAATCAAAGACAACATTGTTGCCATCTCTCTGTAAAATTTCATCTTCAATTTCTTCTATCACTATCAAAAGATCTCCTGCAATCCCACCGGCTGTTTCATTTCCTTTACCTGACATGCTAAGTTGCATCCCGTCAGCAACTCCGGCAGGTATATTGATTGAAATCACTTCTTCTTTTAGAATCAAACCTCTTAAATCAGCTTCAGCTGGTCTTTTATCCACGATCTGACCATTCCCACCGCATGTAGGACAAGTGCTGGCCGAAACCATTTGCCCCAACATGGTATTGACTACTTTTTTAATCTGTCCTGCACCCTGACAGGAAGGGCAGGTTTTGAAAGTAACACCATCAGCTATAATCTGACGTTTTACTTTTATTTTCTTTTCAACTCCGTTGGCAATCTCTTTGAGGTTGAGTTTTAGCTTTACACGAAGGTTGGTTCCTTTTTTTGTCCTTCGACCACCTCTTCCCCCTCCAAAGAATGATTCAAATCCTCCTCCTCCGAAAATATCTCCGAACTGGGAAAAAATATCTTCCATGTTCATTCCTCCACCGCTATAACCTCCATTTCCGCCAAGCCCCTGATGTCCAAATTGGTCATAACGCTGACGTTTTTCCTGATTACTGAGTACCTCATAGGCTTCAGCCGCTTCTTTGAATTTCTCCTCCGCTTCAGGATTATCAGGATTTTTATCAGGATGAAATTGTATAGCTAATTTTCGATAAGCCTTTTTTATTTCTTCAGGGCTGGAGCTTTTGCTCACGCCTAAGACTTCATAATAATCTCTCTTTGCCATAATATATTTTAAGCTCCTGTGACAACTTTGGCATACCTGATGACTTTTTCACCAAGAGTATATCCATTTTCCACAACATCAATTACTTTACCTTTCAACTCATTTGTAGGAGCAGGTATCTGCGTAATCGCTTCTTGGGTTTCAGCATCAAATGGTTTTCCAACAAGGTCTTCCATTGGTTTCAATCCCTTACTCTCAAGGATTTTAACCAACTTATGAAATACCAATTGATTACCATCACGCACTTTTGTGGCATTCTCTTCTTGTTCACTGGCTTTGAAAGCTCTCTCAAAATCATCCACAACCGGAATAATATCCTTCATCAAGTCCTCAGAAGCTGTTTTTATGAGATCCAACCTTTCTTTTGAAGTTCTCCTTCTGTAGTTTTCGAATTCAGAATATAATCTTAAATATTTATCCTTTAGTTCTGAAACTTCTCTCCGCAACTTTTCTTCCTGAGACAATTCAGCATTATCAGAAATTGATTCAGAAGTCACTTTTTCATCCGTCAACATTTCTTCATGATTGGATTCCTGCTCATCAGAAGTTTCATGCTCCTTGTTGAGTATCTCTTTATCGGCCATTTTTTGTATTAATTTTAATCTTTTTTTTTGTTATCAATATTTTTGCCACAGCTTAAAAACTGACAAACTGACATTTAATCAGTATGTAAAGCCTGCCATAACAAATCCTTTAGTTTTTCCAGATTATACTGGGATACAGAGGAAATAAAAATAAATGGAAGGTCTTTGGGTATATCAGGTTTCATCTCTTCCATTAATCCTTCATCCAGCATATCCGATTTAGTGATGGCGAGTATTCTCTTTTTGTCCAAAAGCTCGGGATTGAATTTTTCCAATTCTTCCAAAAGGATTTTATACTGGACAGAAATACTATCTGCATCGGCAGGGATCATGAATAGCAGGATGGAGTTTCTCTCAATATGTCTTAAAAACCTTAGTCCCAAACCCCTACCTTCTGAAGCTCCTTCAATGATCCCGGGAATATCTGCCATTACAAAAGATTTTTCATCCCTATAAGGGACGACTCCCAGATTGGGGACCAAAGTAGTAAATGGATAATCACCTATTTCAGGTTTTGCGGCAGAAATACTGGACAACAAAGTGGATTTTCCTGCATTGGGAAACCCAACTAACCCAACATCAGCGAGCAATTTAAGCTCAAGAATAATCCATTCCTCAATTCCTTCTTCCCCTGGTTGCGCAAAATGCGGTGCTTGGTTAGTTGCTGTTTTAAAGTGGTCATTACCCAAACCTCCTCTTCCACCTGATGTAAGTACTACTTCTTGTCCTTCGTCTGTTATTTCGAATCTTACCTCCATTGTTTCAGCATCCTTAGCTACGGTGCCTAAGGGAACTTCAAGAATAACGTCATTTCCATCACGGCCTTTACGGCGTCCCCCTTCTCCTCCTTTTCCGTCTTCTGCGATGACATGTTTTTTGTATTTTAAATGCAGTAAGGTCCAAAGCTGTGAATTTCCTCTCAGGATGACGTGTCCACCACGACCGCCATCTCCGCCATCTGGGCCACCTTTAGGTACGTGTTTTTCTCTTCGGAAATGAACTGAACCTGCCCCCCCTGCCCCCGACCGTGAGCAAAATTTGACGTAATCAATAAAATTGGAATCTGCCACCCTATTTAAATTATTTTTAATAAAAACGGCTAAGCAAAAACGCTTAGCCGAAAGAATTTATTTGCAAAGGTATAAAATAATCAGTTTTAGTACTGATCTATCACCTTCTTAATGTTTTCAAATATCCCATCAACGGTACCTACTCCATTTATCTTAGTGAACTTACCCTGTTTTTCATAGTATTCTGCTACAGGTAAAGTTTCATCCAAATAGACCTTGATGCGGGTTTCAATTTTAGCTTCATCCTGATCATCGGCTCTACCTGATGTTTTTCCTCTTTCCCGAATCCTTTCTTTCAAAATGTTTTCTGCCACATCTAAAGCAATCATACCTGAAATGCTGATATTATTTTTTAACATCATTTTATCCAAGGCCTCTGCTTGAGCTACTGTCCGGGGAAAACCGTCAAATATAAATCCATTGGTATCTTTGGTTTGGGTGATTTTATCTTCAACCATCCCTATCACCACTTCATCAGGTACCAATCTGCCTTCATCCATATATTTTTTGGCAAGTTTGCCCAGGTCTGTTCCTTCTCCAAGATGTTTCCTGAACAAATCCCCCGTAGAAAGGTGGGTTAGATGGAAATTTGAAATGATTTTTTCACTTTGGGTTCCTTTACCAGCACCCGGAGGGCCAAATAGTACGATGTTAAGCATATCCAATGTTTATTTTATATATAATAGACAATCATTTCAATTGATACAGCGCCGGTAAATTTCTTCCAAATCCATCATAGTCCATACCATACCCAACAACAAATTTGTTTGGGATTTCAAAACCAATATAGTCGATTTTTATTTTATGGATGATTGCGTCCGGTTTTACAAGGAGTGAAGCCACGGCTATTCTTTTTGGTTTTTGTTTTTCAATTAACTCTAAAAGATATTTCATACTTAAACCCGTATCGATAATATCTTCAACTATAATCACAGATCTTCCTTCCAGGTCAACATCCAGACCCATTAAATTCATCACAGAACCGCTTGATTCTAAACCCTTATAGGAAGAAACTTTAATGAAACTGACCTCTATAGGTACGGTAACTTTTTTGGTCAGATCTGCTAAAAACATAAATGCACCATTGAGGACCCCGATCAAAACCGCAGGTTCATCTGCAAAATCTTTTGAAATCTCCGTACCTAATTCCTCAATTCTTTTTTTCAAGGCGTAGGCACTTATGTAAGGTACAAATTCCTTGTTTTTGATCAATGTCATAGATTCAAATAAAAATGCCCTTGGATCAAGGGCGATACAAATATAAAAAAAAAAGTTTTGGCCCAATGAATTTAATTGCTAATCCTTATAGATATCTTAATAAATACTTATACATTAAAACCATACTTTCTAAATCTTTTAATGAAACTTTTTCATAGGGAGTATGAACGTTATCTTCAGCAGCGCCAATAAAACACCAATCAATTGCATAGGGAGAAAACTGAATTTCTCTACCATCACTGCTCCCTTGGCCTTCAACTTCCAATTGAAAAGGAATCTTACTTTTTTCTGCCAGAGAAACAATCCGATTCAAAAAGCTTTTCCTGGGAATTAATTTATCACGCATTGAAATTACTACTCCCTCATGATGATGTATTCCATCTGTGATCCAAGTAATATCAGAGATAAGTGCATGTTTTATAGGTGCTGTTTCCTGAATAAACTTCAACAAAAAAGGCATACTTCCTCCACCATGTTCTTCATAAGTTGAAAATACAACCCATCCATCCTGCAAATCTTCGCACAAGCGCAGACAATTATATATTCCAAGTCTATTATCCAAATAAGCAGCTTGAATAAATTCATCATCTGTAATAATCTCTTGCTCAAATGATAAAAGTGTACCTCGATCTATTGCTCTTGGAAAATCATGTAATAAAACACCGTCTTGTTCTTTAACAGAACATGAAATAGGCCCTAGTCGATCTTTTCCTACCAATTTCATCCCATGTTCAATTTCGGGTCCTCCTATGGGAACAAGGTGGTTTTCATACCTTACGGTAAATCCAATTGTATCAATGTGAGAAAAAACGGCAGTTTGGGGCTGACCAAATTTCAAAAGTAAACAATCATGAAATTGTTCACCATAATATATCTCCGGCTGAACCTTCCATCTACTTTGCCGTTTAGTAACTATGTGTATAAGGAATTCCGTCATTTGTGATTCATTTCCTGATACGCTTTGAATGTTAAGCAAACTGTTAATTAGTTCCATAAATGTTTATTTAAACAATATTTGGCTTATATTGAGAAACATTAAAAATCGAAAAGATTTTTGATAAAGTTTAAAGTTTTAAAATATTAATATACATTTGTGAATAGTTTAAAGACTGTATAAAAGAAATTGAATCAATTAAACACTCAAAAACCTAACAGAAAAAATTTTTTGTTATGAAAAAAATACTACTATCTACAATAATGGCAGGTTGCATGGCTTTCACAGTCAATGCACAGAGTGACGACTTCAATAAGTGGTCATTAGAGCTTAACGGAGGTTTCAACAAACCGATGGCACCTTTATCAGCAGGCTATTTCTCACCCACTTTAAATCTTGGTCATATTGACTTTGGGGTAAGATATATGTTCAACGATAAATTTGGAGCAAAATTGGATTATGGACTTGGATCCTTTAGCGAAGCTAGTGGACAACCAGAATTTTCTACAACTTACTACAGATTGAACCTTCAGGGTGTAGCTAATTTAGGTAGAATAATGAAATGGGAGTCTTTCACAAGAACATTTAACCTACTTGGCCATCTAGGTGGAGGTATCGGTCAGGTAAGACCTGATGCAAATCCTTTGGATGATAATGTTTACAACATTATTGCAGGTTTAACAGGCCAAGTGAAATTAAGTGAAAGAATCGCTTTGACTGCTGATATTAGTACAATATTGAACGGTAGACAAACTGTTACTTTTGATGGAAATACCAACATCGTGCCTGCTGTAGAAAATGGATTCTATGGTGCCAACGGTACTTGGTGGACTGGTACTTTAGGCTTGAATTTTTATTTAGGCAAAGCTGCTACCCATGCTGACTGGTATGTTGAAGCTGATAAATACGCTACCAAAGCAGAACTTGCTCAACAAATCGGCGAAATTAAGGATATGTTGAAGGATTCTGACGGAGATGGTATTCCTGACTATTTGGATAAAGAGCCAAATACACCTGCCGGTGCAAGAGTAGATTCTTCAGGAAGAACTATAGATTCTGACGGAGATGGCATTCCTGATCATTTGGACAAATGTCCTTTCGCTCCAGGTCCAGCATCTAACAACGGCTGCCCTGTTGAACAAGAAGCTAAAGAAGTTGACTACTTCAAGAAAGCCATCAATGAAGGTTATGTAAATGTATTCTTCGCATTTGACAGCGCTAAGCCATTAGGTTACTCTGCTTCTGCCACTACCTATATCTCAAATTTCTTGAATAGAAATCCAGGAGTAAAACTAGAAGTTAAAGGTTTTGCTGATGAGTTGGGTCCTGAAGATTACAACATGAAGCTTTCTGAAAGAAGAGCAAAATCAGTTTATGATCTGTTGATTTCTGCAGGTATAGATGCTTCTAGGTTGACTTACAAAGGATATGGTGAAGATACCAGTGTGGATAAGCAATCTGCTGACGCTAGACAATTAGCAAGAAGAGCAAGTTTTGAAGTGAAATAATTAAAATTAAAGTAATATGAAAGCCCGTTCCAAAGGAATGGGCTTTTTTTATGTATTTACTTTTGGGAATATTTATATTAGTAAAATATCGATATTTGATATCCATTCAATACATCAATCAAAGGCATGTTTATACTTGACAAAAAAAACAGCATTGCAAACCATTTCTTATATCAATTGAGGGACAGTGAAATTCAAAAGGATAGGTTTAGGTTTAGGAAAAATCTAGAAAGGCTTGGGGAAATCATGGCTTATGAAATTTCAAAAAGCCTCCCTTTTTATCAAAAATCGATAAAAACCCCTCTTGGGAATTCATCAGTCGAATTGATAAAGTACCAACCTGTTTTAATTTCTGTCCTGAGAGCAGCAATCCCTTTTTACCAGGGATTCCTTAATTTTTTTGATGATACGGATAGTGGATTTATCGGTGCATATAGGAAGGGCGAAACCGACGATTCCAAAAACATTGAAATTGATTACTTATATCAGGCAGCTCCTTCAATTGAAGGTAGAGAAGTCATTTTAATTGATCCCATGTTGGCGACAGGGAAATCATTTATCAAAACCATTGAAAATCTGTATAAAAACGGAAATCCTTCAAAAATCCATATTGCAAGTGTAATTGCCGCCCCTGAAGGAATAGATTTTCTGCAAAAAAACACCAAACAGTCAGTAGAAATCTGGATTTGTTCTCTAGACGAAAAATTAAATGACAAATCATATATAATACCAGGTCTAGGTGATGCGGGCGACCTCTCATTTGGCGTAAAATTATAAAAGATAAATGGACTATTTATTTCTTGGTATTGGACTTGTAATTCTTTTAGCTGGTGGAAAATACTTAGTAGACGGAGCCTCTGGATTGGCTGCCAGATTTGGACTTAGCCCTGGACTTATCGGTCTAACAGTAGTGGCATTTGGAACTTCGGCACCGGAATTATTGGTCAGTATTAATGCAGCAATAAAAGGCAGCAGTGATATTGCTATTGGAAATGTAATCGGTTCAAATATTTCCAATATTTCAATGGTTTTAGGAATCAGCGCAGTGATTTTCCCAATTGTGATTCATCGTTCGGTATTAAAACTAGATTATCTGGCGACATTAGTAAGTTCCTTGATTTTTTACCTGATGGCTACTAACGGAATCATTTCGAGATGGGAAGGATTTATACTCTTTGTATTATTCATTTTGATCAATCTTTATTTTTTCAAAAAAATATCCCAAAATGAAGCTCAATTAGACGAATTTGAAAATGTTCCATCCATTTCATTTTTTAAGAGCATATTATTGTTTTTAATAGGAGTCCTAGGCTTGTATTTTGGATCAGATATGCTGGTGGATAGTGCCGTCAATATTTCCAAGGAAATGGGGATTAGTGAGAGGATCATTGGAGTTACAATTATTGCTATAGGAACAAGTTTACCCGAATTGATAACTTCATTGATTGCTGCATTGAAGAAAAAAACCGATATAGCTATCGGCAATATACTGGGTAGTAATATTCAGAATATTTTTTCAATTATTGGTTTGACGGCTTTAATAAGACCAATAAATGTTTCTGAAACATTTTTGAATCAGGATTTCATTTGGATGATTGGCCTTACTTTATTGTTATTTCCCATATTTCGTACCAATTGGAGAATATCCAGGATGGAAGGATTACTCTTGCTGATATTATATTGTGGATATCTATATACTGTAATATGATAACTTATATCTTGAAATTTCTGACCATATTTTTTGCATGTCTTTTCAAATTCATTGCCGGCCCGGTATTAGGTGCTGCGGCAGGATTTAGTCTTTTGGAAATTGTAACGGTAACTGTGAGTGGAATGATGACATCTGTCATTGCCATTACGTATTTGGGGGATTGGTTCAAATCACTTTGGGATTTAAGAATTACTCAAAAGCGTAAAAAATTCACCCCAAGGACAAGGCGAATTGTAAAGATTTGGAAAAAGTTTGGCACTTTGGGAATAGCAGCTTTAACTCCCATAATTCTTACCCCAATTGGCGGAACAATAGTACTGACAACATTTAATGTCAAAAAGAGAAAAATTTTTGTTTACATGTTGGGCAGTGCACTTTTCTGGGCATTAATTATGGGCTATTCCATTCATTGGCTGTTGAATATCCCGTTTTTTGACTTTTTACTCAGATAAATTTTCATCTGGCAATATCTCAATATCCTGAATCAGAACTCTCTTGGCAATTTCTTGACCTGTCAGGGTGGCAGCTAAACCTCCCATGGCAGTCTCTTTATACCTGCTTTCCATACTCGAACTGATCTCTCCCATTGCCTCTATGCATTCATCAACTGGAATAACCCCACTTACCCCTGCCAAAGCAATTTGAGCAGAACTGTTCGCTATAGCAACAGCACTTGCATTTCTGACTACACAGGGAATTTCCACCAAACCTGCTACCGGGTCACAGACTAATCCTAACATACACTGAATGGTTATAGCAACGGAATTGAAGACCTGATCTATGTTTCCTCCCAGACAATAAACTATTGCGCCTGCGGCCATCGCAGCAGCCGAACCGGTTTCTGCCTGACATCCCCCGACTGCTCCAGCAAGACTTGCTTTTTGTTCGATGATCAACGCTATCCCAGCACCGACAAGCAATCCCTCAAAAATTCTTCTATCCTCCAATGAATGAATTTCCTGAAGTGTATATAAAACACCTGGTAAAATCCCTGAAGCACCCGCTGTTGGTGCAGCAACAACCCTCCCCATACAGGAATTGACCTCTTTTGCAGCCAAAGCCCTAGAAATTAACCTCTGAAACTCCACTGATAATACCGTAAGCGGATGATTATATACTTTTTTCGCACCGTTATTGATCATTCCCGACCTTGAAGTCATATCAGACTTTAAACCCGTATCCACAGCTTCTTTCATTACAGCGTAAGCTTTTGAAAGACCATCCCAAATCTCTTGTTCTGAAATATCTTTTTGAGAAATTTCATAGTTGAGGACAGATTCATGAAGATTCATTCCATGGTTCTCACAATAAACCTTCCAACCCGAAAAACTACCAAACAGAAAACTCATATATCGATTTTACCTTTGTCCATCAACAAAATTGGCCAAAGTAAAGCATAAAAAAAAACCTCCTTAAATATTAAAAGGAGGTTGATCCGGCAACAGATGATTATCTTATTTCTGTAATCTTTATTTTTATTCTTAAAGGCTCATTTGGCCTGGCAACCTGATTGATATAACCTCTATCAATTAAATCCTTCCTTATCTGATATGGAAAAACCTGCGGTCCACTTTCAAAGCCTAGGTGGGAAGGAACTAACATTTCCAGTTCCATGTCTTTTTTTACCCCCAGCAGTCCCAGATTCAAAAATTTCAGGTTTGAAGAATTACCAAGGGTAGTTTGGGCCGGAGTGTTAGCCGCGTTTTCCGCAATAGTATTGGGATTGTCCAATTGATACATTTTAAAAGTAAATCTGATAACGTCTCCGGATTTGGATTCTACAGATTCTTCATCTCCTGTATTACTGATTTTCTGGTAAAGACCTTCATTCGTTTTATTAAAACCCTCTATTTGATTAGCTGAAAGATATTCCTCAATAAGTTCTTCTTCCAATAATTTGAGCCCCTCCTCACTATAGGTTTCAGCATATTTGACTTTAATGACCAAATTAGAATTTGGTTGGATCAGTTGTTGGTAACTATAATCTTGGTATCCTAAATAGGAAGGCACATACAACATTAATGTCTCTCCCTTTTTTGAAATACTGGAAGCAAAATTAATTACTCTTGGAACCAAGCCTCCTTCTGAATGGACAAATATTCTTGGTCTTTTTGATTCATCCAAATAGGATTCGATAAGCTGGTCATCAGTTGTTTTTATTTCATAATAAACTCCAATAATATCTCCGTTTTTAATCTGTTCCGCAGTTTCGTTGGTTATTTCTTTTTTATAATAATAGCCCAGTGCGGTCTTGATTGCATCGACATTGTTTCTCGAAATATAGTTTGCCAACAAACTATCATCTCTTTCAATAGACTTTTCTAAATCTGATTCAGCTTCAGGAAAACAGGAAGTAATTAACATAGCCATACCAACCAATGCTGGCAAAACACTTCTTTTGATCATTTTATTCTTTTTTATTTTTGATTTGGAAATTCATTCTAAGGTTTACCCCACCAATTGAAAACTGCTGGTTGGAAAATGTCTGCGTCCCTAATGACAATTTATAAAATGGTTCTATCGAGATAAACGTACCGTTTTTTAGACTTTGTTCAAAACCGACACCTAAATTTAACATCTGCCCAGAATCAACATTTCCTGATCCTGAATCTGGTCTTTGGGTTTGAGTAAAAGTCTCAACAACTTGATTTGAACTTGAAAAATTGGGTTGGGAAAGATTTACAGCGTTAAAAGTCGTAACGTTTTGTTGGTTTAGATACAACATGTTTGAAAAACCGGATACCACATATAGGTCAGAGGATTTATTCTCTAACACTTTAAATTTCAAATTTATCGGAATTTCCAATTGACCAAAACTCAATTCATTGGAAGCGTTTATGTAATTACCCGATAAAATCGCCGACCGCGCATCCTCTGCTAATGACAATCCAAAATTTGAATTGGATAAATCAGCGGATGAAAAATTAATCATCCCTCCAGAGGTCGGTTCGATATGCTGTCTGGCATAAGCAAGTCCGACATCAAGTTTGATCCTTCTTGAAAATGAAAATTCGGACATGATCCCCGCACCCAAATTCAATGTTTGGGTAGTATTGGAGATAGTCTGTGGCGCAACCAATACACCCAGTTTAAGCGGTTCTTTTTTGCCTTCTACCTTAACCAAGGTATTGCTTAGATTAATTTCCTTTTCGTCCCCAAGCCAATTTTGAATGTAGTCAATGGCTTCCTGCTCGCTTTCATCAGCTACAATAACTTCAGAAGGTTCTTTAATAGAGGTGATAAAAGGATCATAAACCCTTTCCTTTTTCTCCAATTGGATTTCGTTATTCCTGGCAATATCTCCAAGAGCATTTGAATTAATTTCAATAAGATTATTCCCAGGAGTTGTGACTTTCCCAATACCTGTGTTTTCCTCAATACTTGTAATCCGTACCTGAACTTCTTTATCCAATGCTTCCTGTACTTCACCACTGGACTCCAAATTAGATTGTTCAAGGCTTCCCGAAGAGGTATTGGCCGTATCAGCAGGGATTAATCCTTCTGTGACGTTTTTTTCATTGCTACTGATAAGTTCTTGAGATGAATCAATCAGATTATTTTGAATCTCATCTTTCTGAAAAACAATAAATGCTCCAATAATTATACTCGCCGCAATACCTCCCCACCAAATTCCAGATAAAGAAAAGAAACCCTTATTCTTTTTTCCAAGGTATAGCTTTCTGAACTTTTCCAACTCAACGGGATCCAAAGGCTCCTGAAATTGCTCAAAGGAGTCTTTTATCTTCTCAACAAGTCTTTTATCGAATTGCTCCTTCATTTTTGATTTGATTTAAATCCTGCACTTTTTCACGCAACTGTCTTTTAGCCCTGGCCAGATAAGTCCTGGAAGTGCTCGGGGGAATTCCCAATACCTCCCCGATTTCATTGTGAGAATATCCCTCTATTTCATACATATTGAAAACCAATCTAAGTACGTCAGGAAGATTTCTCATCAGACCGAGAATATCATTTACCGAAAGCTGATCTATGATTTCAGGATCAGAAGTTTCCCTCTCAGCCTTTTCAATATCCATAACCGCAAAGTATTTCACGTTTTTTCTATAGTAATCAATTGATGTATTAATAAGGATTCTCCGAAACCAGCCCTTAAATGAATTTTCAAAACTATATTGCGATAATTTGTCAAATGCTTTCAAAAAGCTGTCGTTGACTATTTCACAGGCCTCTTCCCTTGAATTTGAATACCTCAAAGCAATACTCATAGCATAGCCATAGAAGTGCTTATAAAGCATTTCTATGGATTTATAATCGCCATTCTTTGCTTTTTGGATTATGTTTTTTTCCAAAGATTCAGGTTGGTTTTTAGACCCTTGAAAACTAGACGTAATTGAATTACAAAACGCTACATCTTACTGAAAAAATTTTTTTATTGAATCAAAGATCATAGCAAAGAATGAGTTGCTCAATAACAAAAGATTCATCAAAATCAATATTGTATAAATCAAGCAAGAACAACATTTTGCCAAAAATCCAACATACAAAGTGAAGCTATAAAGATTTCAATGATTTATACTTTTTATAGTACTTATAAACTCTTACTTTTATTTTCAGTTAAATAACCAACCATTGAAATTCGCGTTAATACTGTCACTGTAATTTATGAAAAAAGCGAAAAAATTTCTGCTGATCATTTTTTTCTTAGGCCTATATGGCTCCCTGCAGGCTCAAAGGGAAGATGCCGGGGATTATGAATATGATCAGGAAATTCTTGTTGGGATCAACAAGAATACCAATGGGGGTTTGATTGGAGGCTTTACCCTAAAATTAGGTTATAGGATAGATGATTCAAAATTTCAGTTTTTTGGATTAGACCTGGTCAATGTCAAAAACCCTAAAGAAGTAAGGTATCAGACAGTATTGGGGAATTCCTTTATTTTCGGAAAATCAAATTACCTGTATTCGATAAGACCCTACTATGGGCGTGAAATCATAGTTGGTAAAAAAGCTCCTCAGCAAGGTGTTCAGGTTTCATTATTGGGAGCTATTGGGCCAACAATAGGGATCATAGCACCATATTATATTGAATATGCCGTCAGTAGAGTTGAAACAGTCCGTGAGCAATTTGATCCTGAAGTACATCAAAGCAGATTCAATATCCTTGGTCCGGGAAGAGTTTTTGAAGGAATCGGTGAATCAGAAGTGGCTTTTGGCGCAAACGCGAAGGTTGCTGTTAATTTCGAATTCGGGGTTTTTAAATCAAATGTGACTGGCTTGGAACTTGGTTACCAATTAGAAGGTTTTACCAGAGAAATCCCATTAATGCCAACTACAGAGAATAACCAAGTATTCCAATCGGTATATTTCACGTTTTTCTACGGATTCAGAAGATAAAGACTCCGTTGGCATTAATTGTTCATTAAGGTTAATTTTGCTGACCACAATTAAAAAATAAAATGATTGAACTTCCAGTTATATCCGAAGAGGCTACAAAAAGAAAAAAACCGGATTGGTTAAGAGTAAAGTTGCCAATTGGAAAAGAATACGCCAAAGTAAGGAAATTAGTAGATGAACATAAGCTTCACACCATCTGCGAAAGTGGAAACTGTCCCAATATGGGTGAATGCTGGGGTGCAGGAACTGCCACATTTATGATATTGGGAAATGTATGTACCAGATCCTGTTCATTTTGTGCAGTGGCAACCGGTAGACCGCCTGAATACGATACTGATGAACCGAGAAGAGTGGCTGAGGCTATCCAATTGATGGGCGTAAAACATGCCGTAATTACTTCCGTCAACAGAGATGAGTTAAAAGACAAGGGAGCTGAAATCTGGTTTCAAACTGTCGTAGAAACCAAAAGACTTTCACCAAATACAACCATAGAAACCCTTATCCCTGATGTGAAATCAAACTGGGATGCGCTTTATAGAATGATCAGCGGGGGTCAGGAAGTCGTGTCTCATAATATGGAAACTGTGGAAAGTCTATATAGAAGAGTCCGGCCCCAGGCAAAATACAGTAGGTCTTTGGAACAGATAAAATTGACCAAAGAGTACGGCAAAAGAACTAAAACAGGTATCATGCTCGGGTTGGGCGAGAAGAAAGACGAAGTATTGAAAGCTATGGATGATTTGGTCATCCATGGTTGTGACATACTGACACTTGGCCAATATCTTCAGCCTACAAAAATGCATATAGAAGTAGCTGAATTTATCCACCCGGATTTATTTGCTGAATACAGGGAAGAAGGATTGAAAAGAGGTCTGAAATATGTGGAATCCGGCCCTCTTGTGCGGTCTTCCTATCATGCAGAAAGGCATGTAAATGTTTAAAAAAAAAAGAGGTTGAACTTTTAGCTCATCCTCTTTTTTTATTCAAATGGATTTTCAATTATTTCAAATATGCAGAAAGCATCCAAACAGTTTTCTCTTTGGCAGAAATATAATCGCTCATTAAGGTCACTGTTCCCTCATCACCATGGTCTCCGGCCGTTCCCAAAACTGATCTTTCCAGTTTCAATAAAGAATTTAAATTATCTCTGACGATTTCAACCATTTTTTTGGCCTCCTCAACCTTCTTAGCTTCTGTGATTACAGAATTTTCAATGTACTCGCTAAAAGAGGAATATGGCCTTTCGCCAAGTGTCAAAATCCTTTCAGCGGTCTCATCAATTGCCAAGGTCGCTTCGTTATACAATTCCTCAAATTTAGCATGAAGCTCAAAGAAATTTGGACCAGTTATATTCCAGTGAAAATTTCTGAGATTTTGATAGTATATTTCATAACTGGCCAATAGGTTATTTAACTTTTTGACAAGAACCTTACTGTCTTTTATTTCTAATCCGATATCGTTTGTGCTCATAATATTTATATTTATGGTTATTACATATACCTATTAACAAAAATAAGACCAGCAGGTTCATAAAAGTTATTTTGTCCGATTGATAATATCTATGGACATAATGAGTTTTCTATTGGAATACTGTTAATTACCAAGTTTCAATTCAATGAAAAACAAACTTCAGGACATAGCCATCCTAGATTTTTACCAAAACAAAAACCGTATTAAGTGGCTCATTTTCATCAGTTCGGTGATTATTAGTTTTGGGTCTATTTTTTATACCAATTTATTGGTAGAAGAACTGAAAGAAAGAGAAAAACGACAGATCGAACTCTTGGCAAAAGCCCTTGAATATGCAGCTGTCAATACTGACAATCTAAGTTTCATCAATCAGGAAATCATCCAACAAAATAACTCCATCCCTGTCATAATTGTCAATGAGGAAGGAGAGCCTTTTGAACACCGGAATATCAAGTTCAAAAAAAGAGCAACTGAAGAGGACAAAAAGGAAACTCTCAGAACAGAGATTCTGAAAATGAAAGCGGAATACGAACCAATTCCTATAGAGGAATCATCGAATGTATATTATCGGAATTCAGAATTATTGACCTCTTTGAAATACTATCCCTACATCCAACTTTCTGTTATTTTGGTATTTGGGGTTCTCGCATATGCAGTCTTCAACCAGTCCAAAGTTGCAGAACAGAATCGGGTTTGGGCAGGATTGACAAAAGAAACAGCCCATCAGCTTGGCACGCCAATAGCATCATTAATGGCTTGGATTGATTATTTGAAGAATTCCCCTATTTGGGAAGAAAATAAAGAAGTCATCCAAGAAATGGATAAAGATGTGGTCAAGCTCCGAATGGTGACTGAAAGGTTTAGCTCTATAGGCAGTAGTCCTTCTATTCAACCGGAAAATGTTTTTTCAGTTGTCGATGAAGCCATCAATTACCTTAGACCAAGAATTTCTACCAAGGTTGAAATGAAAGTGAATGGCTATGCAAACAACATTGAAGCTATGCTGAACAAACCACTTTTTGAATGGGTGATAGAAAATGTTTGTAAAAATGCAGTGGATGCCATGAAGGGTCAGGGAGAAATCACAATAGATATTATCAAGGAAAGTGAGCGATACGTCTTTGTGGACATCACAGATACTGGAAAAGGAATGGATAAAAGCATGTACAAAAAGGTTTTTAATCCGGGGTTTACCACGCGCCAAAGAGGCTGGGGACTGGGACTAACATTGGCAAAGAGAATAATCGAAGGTTACCATAATGGTAAAATATTTGTGAAAAATTCTGAGCCTGGCAAAGGAACAACGTTCAGAATTGTACTTAATGGAACCAAAGAAGGGATTTCCGGATTCAAGAGAGAAGATTTTTTGGGACAAAAGGCCTAAATCCAAATTCTAACCAAAGGAACCTATCCCATACAGAGATGATTAAAGTTTCATAACCTTCCAACCTACAAATTAAAACCTTACCTTTGCAGGCTGAAAAATTACAGAATCAGTTAATTACATGAGCCTGACCAAAGAAATACAAAAGAGAAGAACTTTTGCCATCATTGCCCACCCCGATGCAGGGAAGACTACATTGACCGAAAAATTATTGCTTTTTGGAGGTGCTATTCAGACTGCCGGAGCCGTCAAGTCCAACAAAATAGATACTGCCACCAAGTCGGATTGGATGGAAATTGAAAAACAAAGAGGTATATCAGTAGCTACTTCTGTGATGGGATTTGAATATAAAGGGGTCAAAATCAATTTATTGGACACACCCGGTCACCAGGACTTTGCGGAAGATACCTACAGGACTTTGACAGCAGTGGATTCGGTTATTATGGTGATAGATTGTGTGAAGGGTGTTGAAATCCAGACCGAAAAACTTATGGAAGTCTGTAGGATGAGAAATACACCAGTGATCTGTTTTATCAATAAACTTGACCGGGAAGGCAGAGATCCCTACGAGTTGTTGGATGAGGTGGAAGAAAAACTGAATATTCAGGTTAGACCATTGTCATGGCCGATCGGTATGGGAAAAGGCTTCAAGGGTGTTTATAATCTTTATGATAAAAAGCTCAATCTTTTTACTCCCAGCCAAAGAAAATTAAGTGATGCAAGGGAGACTTTTGACAACCTTGAGGACGAAAAATTAGATAAGCTGATAGGAACAACCAATGCCAATCAGCTCAGAGAAGATGTAGAATTAATAGAAGGAGTATATCCGGATTTTGACCCCAAAGAATATTTAGAAGGGAAAATTGCTCCGGTATTTTTTGGTTCAGCGGTGAATAATTTCGGGGTAAATGAAATGCTTGATACCTTCATCAAGATTGCACCTTCACCCAAAAGTAGACAGACAGAAGAAAGGGAGGTATTGCCGGATGAACCTAAATTCTCAGGTTTTGTTTTCAAAATCCATGCTAATATGGATCCCAATCACAGAAACAGGATTGCCTTCCTGCGTATTTGTTCGGGAAAGTTTGAAAGAAACAAACCTTATAATCATGTCCGTGGCCCTAAACCTCTACGGTTTTCGAATGTCACCCAATTTATGGCCCAGGACAGGGAAATTGTGGATGAGGCATTCCCGGGAGATATTGTAGGCCTTTTTGACACAGGAAACCTCAAAATTGGGGATACCCTTACAGAAGGAGAAAACATGAACTTCAAAGGAATCCCAAGTTTTTCTCCGGAAATCTTCAAGGAAGTCATCAACAAAGACGCCATGAAAACCAAGCAACTGGAGAAGGGTCTGAAACAATTGATGGAAGAAGGAGTCGCCCAGTATTTCACCTATGAAATGGGAAATAGAAAGGTAGTAGGAACGGTGGGTCAATTGCAGTTTGAGGTCATTCAATTCAGATTGAAAAATGAATACAATGCTTCAGTAGAGTTTGCCCCAATGAACCTATATAAGGCCTGCTGGATCAGCAGTAAGGACAAAAAGCAGTTGGATGAATTCGTAAGATCAAAAAATCGGCATATTGCCTATGATAAGGATGGGAAATTGGTCTTTATGGCCGAATCCAAATCCTGGCTTCAAATGGTACAGGAAAATTATCCTGAAATTGAATTCCACTTTACTTCTGAGTTTTAACAAAATAATTCCACAAAGACACTGAGACACAAAGTTTCGGTTTTCTTTGATTTCAATAATCATTTAAATCAATTTTTCCTTTGCGTCTTAGCACCTTTGCGGGAAATACACCTTAAGCTACTTATAACATGAAAAAGAAACCCTTCAATGTTGTTTATGAAGACAATCACCTATTGGTAGTCAATAAGGCTGCGGGTATTTTGGTTCAGGGTGACAAAACAAAAGACAAAACCCTTACAGACTATTGCAGGGAATACATCAAAAAAAAATACGACAAGCCAGGCGATGTTTTTCTTCACCCTGTCCACAGATTGGACAGGCCTGTCAGTGGGCTTGTTGTATTTGCTAGGACTTCCAAAGGTCTTGAAAGGATGATGGAACTTTTCCGCAAAAGGGAAATACATAAAGTCTATTGGGCAATTGTCAAAAGCAAACCAAAGGAAGAAATCGGGAAACTGACCCACTACTTAGTAAAAGATGAACAACGTAATGTGGTGACTGCCTATGAAAAGGAAGTGGAAGGATCTCAGAAAGCTGAATTGAATTATAAAAGATTGGGCAAACTCAATGACCATTGGTTGGTAGAAGTAAGACCTGTTTCAGGGCGCCCACATCAAATCAGAGTTCAGCTGGCCAGCATGGGATGTCCTATCCGAGGAGATTTGAAATACGGTTTTTCCAAAGCCAACCCGGATGCCAGTATCAATTTGCATGCTTTTCATTTGGTTTTTGTCCACCCGATCAAAAAAGAAAAACTTTACCTCAGAGCTGCATTACCAGAGGAACCATTCTGGGAACAGTATTTGGAATTTGAACCCCACAAGGGAAAAGATCAACACCTTGACAACAGTTATAGCGGTTAACTATTGAAATACAGCTATTTATTTATTTAATTTGAGTATGGTTACTGTTAAGATCATATCGAGAATTGTGATGGTTACCGTCCTGTTTTTTGCTATATCCTTTTGTCCTACCCAAACCAGCAATGCTCAGTCGTCAGATTTCCCCTTCGAAATAGAATATGATCTGAGAAAACAGGGGCCGGCTATTGGTAATGAATTCCCCTTGATGGATTACCTTTCGATGGATTGGGAAGTGATCCCTGTGGAATCATTGAAGAACAAAACCCTCGTAATCAATATCTGGTATGTAGGATGCAAAGGCTGTAAACAAGAAGAGCCATTCTTATCAAAATTGTCAGCTTCCTTTAAAGGAAGTGATGAGATATTATTTTTAAGTTTTTCCATGAGTCATGAGGATAAAACCAGAAAGTACTTTGAAAAAAACGGTGATTTTGGTTATCAGACGATGCTTATGAAAAGAGATGAAGTTGAAAACAAATTCAATGTGATTACCTCTCCTACTCACTTTATCATCAAAAATGGAATTTTGTTGGAAAAATTCACCTACCCGGTTGCACATGAATCCATTTTCAATTGGTATCATCAAAGAATAATCGAAATCAATGAAATGTAAAGACTTAATTATTTTAGTATTACTCCAATTCAAGCTATTTTTTTGATACTTTAGAATCCAAATCCAATATCCCCGGTAATATGAAAAGTCGCCTGATCCTAATTATTTTATTTTTCGCAGCGTATTCTTGCGGTCCAGTTCAAGAACCAAAAACAATCTATATTGTAAGACATGCTGAGAAAATATTGGTAGGAGATGACCCTGATTTGAGCGTTGCCGGAACCGTCAGATCAAAAAAGCTTGCCCAGATACTTGAAGGAAAGGACATCCAGCATATATACAGTACCAATACCATCAGAACAAGGGCCACTGTTCAGCCTTTAGCGGATAAACTTGGGATTTCCATCGAACTATACGACGTCAAAAATCATGATGAACTTGTAAAAAATCTGAGAGTTAAAAAAGGTGATGCCGTCGTAGTCGGACACAGCAATTCCATTCAAGATGTAGTCAATTATTTTGTGGGCTCGGATGAAAAATATCCGGAACTTAAGGATATTGAATATGATTATATCTTTGTAGTGGATTTATTCAAAGATGGAAGCTCAAAGGTAAACAGGGCTGTTTACAAAGATTTTTAAATTCTGATTTCCATTTTTTTACCGATAATTGCAGGAAAAATAGTTAAGCGTTGGTGATATTTATTCATGCCTGATATGTTCTTCACTGTCAATTGACAACCAATGGAATTCAAACCCTAAAAGTAAGCGGAATCATTTTTCAGGCGTCCATTCATTTCGATCAGCAGAATTGAGATTATTCGCACCGATTCAATTTTATTTTGGTGATTTTTTGATAACTTGAAAACAAAAATTTTTCGTTATGAATAGGTCAATAAGCCTGAAGAGGTTAAAAGAAAGTCAGGAAAAAATTTGGGATGTTGCTGTTATTGGCGGAGGCGCCTCTGGATTCGGAGTGGCTTTGGATGCTTTGTCCCGCGGGCTTTCAGTTGTTTTATTGGATAAATCCGATTTTGCCAAAGGTACATCCAGCAGAAGCACAAAATTGCTTCATGGTGGTGTGCGGTATTTGGCACAGGGAGATGTGGGACTGGTGTTGGAAGCGCTGAAGGAAAGGGGAAGACTTTTGGTAAATGCACCCCACCTAACCTACAACCAGCCATTTATCATACCGATTTATACTTGGTTTGATAAACTTCAATACAGTGTAGGGCTTAAGCTTTACGATTGGATGGCAGGAAAATGGCGATTGGGCAAATCAAGGTTTATCAATAAAAAAGAGACCATTGCCAGACTTCCCCAAATCAAGCAGGAAGGACTGAAAGGCGGAGTAGTGTATCGCGATGGTCAGTTTGACGATGCCAGAATGATCATTGCTGTTGCACAGACTTGTGATGAGTTGGGAGGATGCGTGCTCAATTACGCAAAAGTGACAGGCTTGACCAAGGACGAAAAAGGAAAGTTAAATGGTCTGAAGTTCGTAGATCAGATTGAAGACAACCACCTCCATATCAAAGCAAAAATGGTAGTTAATGCAACAGGTGTTTTTGCTGACAAAATCCTGCAAATGGATCAACCGGGAGTAAGAAAAAGCATCCAACCGAGTCAGGGCATCCATCTTGTTTTCGATCAATCATTCCTTGGCGGGAAAGATGCCTTGATGATCCCGAAAACTTCAGACGGAAGAGTGCTTTTTGCAGTTCCCTGGCATGGGAAATTGGTGGTCGGAACCACAGACACGCTAGTGGACAAAGCCAAACTTGAACCAGAGGCATTGGAAAAAGAAATCAATTTTGTGCTGGAAACAGCACAGGCCTACCTGACCAAAAAACCTATGAGATCGGATGTCCTCTCAGTATTTGCCGGACTCAGACCATTGGCAGCGCCAAAAGAAAAGGGCGCCAAAACCAAAGAAATTTCAAGAAGTCATAAAGTAATAGTCTCAGATTCAAATTTGGTAACCATAACAGGGGGTAAATGGACCACTTTTAGAAAAATGGGGGAAGATACGGTGGAGTACTTCACCAAAGTCACCGGAGAATCCATGAAAGCCAGCAAATCGGCAGACCAAAAATTACATGGGTTTACAGAAAATCCGGAAGAAGGACACTTGTCTGTTTATGGTTCGGATGCTACTCAGATCAAATTCATGATCAAAGATCATCCTGAATGGGCAGAAAAATTGCATCCCAATCACCCCTATACTATAGCAGAACTGATTTGGATGGTTAGAAACGAAATGGCAGTGAAGCTTGAGGATGTGGTCTCACGCAGATTCCGGATAATGCTCCTGGATGCCAAAGCAGCAAAAGAGATGGGGCCAAAAGCAGCCAAAGTCATGGCTGAGGAGATGGGAAAAGGTGAAGATTGGATAGCAAATGAATTGGAAGAATTTGAAAAAACAGTCAATAAATACATCATAACCCAATAATCATGAGCCAAAATGAGCAATACATCATGGCGCTGGACCAAGGAACAACCAGCTCCAGATCTATTATTTTTAACAAAAAGGGTGAAATCATCAGTGTAGCCCAAAGGGCTTTTAAGCAACATTTTCCAAAATCAGGATGGGTAGAACATGACCCAATGGAAATCTGGTCCACTCAATCTTCTGTCCTTGCAGAATCCCTTGCCAAAGGCAGTATAAAAGCCAAATCGATAGCCGCTATTGGGATCACCAACCAAAGGGAAACTACAATCCTTTGGGATAGAAAAACAGGTAAACCTGTTTATAACGCAATCGTTTGGCAAGACCGAAGAACTGCTGCGTTTATCAATCAATTGAAAGCGGAAGGCAAAGAAGAACTGGTAACTTCCAAAACAGGACTTGTTTTGGATGCTTATTTTTCCGGGAGCAAAGTGAAATGGATTTTGGACAATGTGGAAGGTTTAAGAGAAAGGGCAGAAAATGGAGAAATTGCTTTTGGAACTGTTGACTCTTGGCTGATTTGGAACCTTACGCATAAAAAAGTCCACGTAACAGATGTATCCAATGCCAGCAGAACCATGTTGTTCAATATTTTCGATAAAAAATGGGATCAGGATTTATTGGATTTATTTGATATTCCCGCTGCTATTCTTCCTGAAGTAAAATCAAGCTCTGAAATATATGGAAATACTTCCGAACAGCTTTTTCCGGTGCCCATACCAATAGCAGGTATTGCAGGTGACCAGCAAGCGGCACTTTTCGGACAATTGTGTACAGAACCCGGAATGGCCAAAACCACCTATGGCACAGGATGCTTTTTGATGATGAATACCGGAGAGACGCCTGTAAAATCCAAAAATAAATTACTCACCACTATATGTTGGGAACTGAATGGAAAGGTTAACTATGCCCTGGAGGGATCGGTTTTTATAGGTGGGGCAGCTATTCAATGGTTAAGAGACGGTATCGAATTATTTGGTCATGCCAGGGAAAGCGAAGAATTGGCACAGAGCCTTGAAGACAATGACGGTGTATATTTCGTGCCTGCTATGGCAGGCCTAGGCGCACCACATTGGGACCAAAATGCAAGAGGAGCATTCTTTGGGATAACCAGGGGAACCACCATAGCCCATATGACCCGTGCTGCATTGGAGGCTATAGCCTATCAGGTCAGAGACGTCCTGGATGCCATGCAAAAAGACAGCGGCGCTCCCATCAAAGAATTGAGAGTGGACGGTGGGGCTACAGCCAATAATTTCCTGATGCAGTTCCAATCAGATATTTTGCAGACTAAGATCAAAAGGCCGAAAATCATAGAAACTACTGCTATTGGAGCTGCATTTCTGGCAGGCCTTGCAGTTGGTTTTTGGAAGTCGGAAGAGGAGTTAAAGGATTTATGGAATTCAGAC
This sequence comes from Aquiflexum balticum DSM 16537, assembly GCF_900176595.1. GTDB lineage: Bacteria > Bacteroidota > Bacteroidia > Cytophagales > Cyclobacteriaceae > Aquiflexum > Aquiflexum balticum. The sequence continues at coordinate 1,976,467 of NZ_LT838813.1, read as the reverse complement.
AAAAATTTCGAACCCAAAATGGACAAAGAAAAAGTCGATTATTTCTTGAAGTTTTGGCACAAAGCAGTAGAAAGATCTAAAAACTGGGTAGAATAATATGGATGCATACATAGCAGAATTTGTAGGAACCTCCCTCCTGATCACCATGGGTTCGGGAGTAGTGGCAAATGTAGTCCTGAACGGGACAAAGGGAAACAACAGCGGCTGGATAGTGATTACAACAGCTTGGGCTTTAGGGGTGTTTATTGGAGTGGTAGTGGCTGGTCCATACAGCGGGGCCCATCTCAATCCTGCGGTGAGTATTGGACTTGCGATTGCGGGCCTTTTTGATTGGGCAGAAGTCCCTTGGTATATTTTCTCCCAGATTTTAGGAGCCATGTTTGGAGCAGGGGTTTCATGGTTGGTGTACAAGGACCACTTTGATGCCACTGATGAACCGGGCCTGAAGTTTGCTCCTTTTGGGACAGCTCCAGCCATCAGAAATCTCCCTTCTAATCTATTTTCCGAAATTATCGGGACTTCCGTTTTGATTATTGTGATTCTTTATTCCACAAATCCTGTGATACAATATACCGACGGGGAGGAAATCCCGATTGGCCTTGGCGCTCTTGGGGCTTTGCCGGTGGCATTTTTGGTTTGGGTAATTGGCTTGTCACTTGGCGGTACAACAGGATACGCCATCAATCCGGCCCGGGATTTTGGTCCTCGGTTGATGCATCAATTGCTGCCTATCAAAGGTAAGGGAACAAGTGATTGGGCCTACTCATGGATCCCGATTTTGGGACCGATTTTAGGGGCAGCTATTGCAGCGGGGATTTACTTGTTGTTGGGAGCTGGGGGGATGGTTTGAATGAAAAGCTAAATAGGTTAAAATCTCTGTTTCTTTATCAGCGAAAATCTATTTAATCTGCGTTATCAGCGTTCCAAATTAAGTGGTTGACATGGTTTTTAATTAAAAAATGGAAACCTCCCAACAAATAAATGATAAGTCTTTCATCATATCCAAAGGCCAGCGGAAATAATGTGATTTTGGGGATTATAATCTCTGGATATACGGATATTTGGGGATTACAACTTTCCCAAAGTTCAGAACTTTGGGAAAGTTCCAATTACCTCAATACCTCTCTTGAAATCACAATCTTCTGGATCTCAGAAGTGCCTTCACCAATAGTACACAACTTAGAATCCCTATAATATTTCTCCACCGGGTAATCCTTGGTAAATCCATAGCCCCCAAATATCTGCACCGCTTCATTGGATACGCTCACTGCTACCTCAGATGCATAATACTTGGCCTGTGCACCTGCCAACGTCACTTTTTCTCCCCGGTTTTTAAGGTCTGCTGCTTTGAAGGTCAATAAGCTGGCGGCTTCCACTTGGGTAGCCATATCTGCAAGCTTGAAGGAAATTCCCTGAAAACTGTTAATCGGTTTATTGAATTGATGCCGTTCTTTGGAATACTGAATGGATGCTTCCAAAGCACCTTCTGCTATTCCGAGGGAAAGAGCAGCGATGGAAATCCTTCCCCCATCCAAAATTTTCATCGACTGAATAAATCCATCTCCTACTTCTCCCAAGACCTGGCTTTCATGAACCCTGCAATCTTCAAAAATCATCTCGGCGGTTTCTGAGGCCCGCATACCAAGCTTATCTTCTTTTCTTCCGCCTTTGAATCCAGGAGTACCTTTTTCAATGACAAATGCCGTCATACCATGGGAATCCCCTACCTCACCTGTTCTTGCAATCAACACAGCAACATCACCTGAAACGCCATGCGTGATAAAGTTCTTTGCTCCATTGATGACATAATGATCACCATCCTTAACGGCGACAGTCCGCATATTGCCTGCATCCGAACCTGTATTGGGTTCAGTCAAACCCCAAGCTCCTAAGAATTCACAGGTCGCCAATTTGGGCAAATATTTTTTCTTCTGCTCCTCATTGCCAAACATCATGATGTGTCCGGTACAAAGGGAATTATGCGCAGCCATGGAAAGCCCAACCGACGGATCCAACTTGGATAATTCTGCAATGGCAGTCACATATTCAAAATAACTGAAACCTGACCCACCATACTCAGTAGGAACAAGGACTCCCATGAGACCGAGTTCTCCTAATTTTTTAAAAAGGTCCTTGGGAAAATGTTGCTTATCATCCCATTCTTTTCTGAAAGGAGTGATCTCCTTTGCTCCAAAATCACGGATCATCTGAGCAATCATCAACTGATTCTCGTTGAGCTTAAAATTCATCATACTATACTTCTAATTTAATATTTGGGTTTATTCCACTAAAGTACAAACTTCTCGTGTAAGGTATAGGTTTTCAAAGTTTTACAAGATTTAGTACTTACGCTGTTTATCTTCAAAAGACCTTCTAAATCAGATTAAGACACCTATATATCACAAAATAAATAAAAATAATATTTGATTAAATTAAAATATTATTTTGAATATAATATTTTTTATTTTTCTCCCATATTTGAATTAGGGCAAAAAAACATCCACAAACTCAAACTTCTGCCCATCAAAAAGGCCTTTATCACTGAGTTTAAGATCAGGAATCACTAATAATGCCATAAAGCTCAAAGTCATAAAAGGAGACTGAAGTTTTGAACCCATCTTTTTTGCCATTTGATCAATTCGGGTGTACTCCTCCGCTACTTGATACCCATCCTCATTGGACATAATTCCACCGACGGGAAGGGCCAAAACCATTTCTTCCTCCCTGCTTACTGCCGATACCCCGCCTTTTCTCTCAATCAACAAATTTACCGCCTTACATATAGATGCATCATCCACCCCGACTGCAATGATATTATGTGAATCATGACCAACAGAAGAGGCAATAGCACCTTCCTTCAAACCAAAATTTTTGATAAAAGCCACTGCTGGCTTAACATCCTGATACCTGTTGACAACGGTGATTTTTAATATATCCGATTTGGGATTGGATTGGGCATAACCATCATGAACTATTATTTCACCATGAACTTCCGGAGTAATCAATTGCCCATCCAAAGCCTCAATTATCCGCACTTTATTGCCATTGGCTGAAAGTCCAAATTCTTCGACCCTCTTTTTACTTGTATTAAAATTATTGATGATTTTATTCGGAACTTTTTCAATTAAGGTTTTGCCATTTTCAGCGACTTTCTTTCCATCAATGAAAGTTTGGATGACCGTGAAATCTTTTAAGTCTTCCACCAATATAAAATCGGCAGGATCTCCAACCTTTAACTGCCCCACCTCCATACTATAATGCTGAACAGGGTTGACACAGGCTGCTTTCAGGACATCAAAAACGTATTTTCCTTTAGCCACAGCCCTTTTCACCAATTCATTGATATGGCTGACGGCAAGATTGTCGGGATGCTTGTCATCCGAACAAAACATAATCATATCGGGATAATCATCCATGAGATCAATCAAAGCCTCAAAATTCTTGGCGGCACTGCCTTCCCTGATGGCTATTTTCATTCCCAGGTGTATTTTATCCAATGCTTCTTCTTTGGTAAAGCATTCATGGTCAGTAGTGATTCCGGCGGAAGCATATTTAGTTGCCAATTCACCTTTCAATCCAGGTGCATGACCATCTACAGGCTTCCCATATTTTTGGGCCAAGGCAATCTTCTCCATGACGATGGGATCCCTATTTACAGTACCAGGCCAGTTCATCATCTCCGCCAAATAGCTGATTTCTTTTCTTTCCAGCAGGTCATGAATGTCTTGTACAGTAATTTCTCCCCCGGCTGTTTCGAATGGTGTCGCAGGTACACAGGAAGGTGCTCCAAAATAAAACTTAAAGGGAACCTGCTTCCCATTGTCAACCATATAATTCACCCCCGCCATTCCACAGACATTGGCGATTTCATGGGGATCAGAAACAGTGGCAACAGTACCATGGGGCACAGCAAGTCTTGCAAACTCAGACGGAACCAACATCGAGGATTCAATATGCACATGGGCATCGATAAATCCAGGTAAAATAAAAGGCAAGGTTTTGTCCTCTCTGATCTTTTGAATAGAAACAATTACACCATTTTCAATTTGGACTTCGGCACAGAAAATAGTCTGATGGGGAATATCAACAAACTGTCCAGAAATTCTAAAAACACTCATAAAATACAGGTTTTAAAATATTTGATTTCAAATTTTAACAAGAAAATGAAATACCCTTACAAGAAAGTGGAATACATCTTTTTGTCAAAGGATTTAGATTAAAACTACTATATTTGCGCCTGAAATTAATTATGCCAAGGTTACTTTTATTAGATGCAAAGGATTGTGATTGCAATTGATGGATATTCAGGATGCGGCAAAAGCTCCACTGCCAAAGCAGTGGCCAAAATTTTGAATTATACTTATATCGATTCCGGAGCCATGTACCGTGCTGCAACCCTTCATTTTTTAAACAACCATGTGACACTTACAAACCCAAAAGATGTAGAAAGAAATCTGGAAAACCTTCAGATATCTTTCCATGTAAATCCAGAGAGCGGGCAACAAGAAACCTTTCTTAACGGCATCAATGTTGAAGATGAAATCCGAAGCATGAAAGTTTCTGAATATGTCAGTGAAGTCAGTAAAATCAAAGAGGTCAGAACAGCTTTGGTCGCCCAACAGCAGCATTTGGGAAGAAAAAAAGGTGTTGTAATGGATGGCAGAGACATTTCAACTGTTGTCTTTCCACAGGCCGAATTGAAGATTTTTATGAATGCTGATTTAAAAATCAGAGCGGAAAGAAGACAAAAAGAGTTATTGGAAAAAGGAACCTTAATAGAATTGGATAAAATAATCCAGAATCTTTCAGAGCGTGATAAAATGGACTCCTCCAGAGAAGAAAGTCCGCTTATCAAAGCCGAAGATGCTAAAGAAATCGATACAAGCAGAATGGATTTTAATGAGCAGGTAAATCAAATTGTGAAATTGGCCAAAGAAAAGATTGGCAATTAATTGATTGAATATGGAAGTAATCATAGATAAAAATTCAGGTTATTGTTTTGGCGTTGAATTCGCTATCAAAATGGCTGAGGACGAAATGGAAGTCTCTGATAAGTTGTATTGTCTGGGAGATATCGTCCACAACGACATGGAAGTGAAGCGCTTAAACCAAAAGGGACTCATTGTAATTGATCGAGATCAGTTACAGCAATTGAATAACTGCAAGGTTTTGATTCGGGCCCATGGTGAACCCCCGGAAACATACCGGACAGCTATTGAAAACAACCTGGAATTGATAGATGCTTCCTGCCCCGTAGTCCTGAAATTGCAGCACAGAGTAAAGACCGCATTCGACAAAATGGAAAAAGAAAAAGGTCAGATAGTAATCTACGGTAAAAAAGGCCATGCGGAAGTTATCGGACTTACCGGACAAACTATGGAAAAAGCAATTGTGGTAATGGAAGATAAAGATTTGGATAAAATTGATTTTTCAAAACCCATCACTCTTTTCAGTCAGACAACCAAAAGCACCAAAGGTTTTTATGACCTAAAATCAAAAATTGAGGAAAAAATTAAGGCTGAAAAAGGAGTGTTGAATGAGGTGGATTTCAATGCAAATGACTCGATCTGCAGACAGGTTTCTAACAGAGAACCTCAATTATCAAAATTTGCAGGCGAAAATGATGTGATAATTTTTGTTTCAGGTAAAAAAAGCTCCAATGGAAAAGCACTTTATCAAGTCTGTAAGAATATAAATCCCAAAAGCTATTTCGTTGAAAATGAAACGGAAATTGATCTTTCCTGGATCAATCCGCAAGATAAAGTAGGAATTTGCGGAGCCACCTCTACTCCTATGTGGCTGATGGAGCAAGTTTTGAGGTATATTCAATCCATGGAGAAAGAATTGGTATTGGAGAAAAGCTGATATCAATTTGAAATAACAAATTCAAAAGTGAGTGCGTTAAATCACAAATAATACCAAAATTATCTTCTTATAACTGATCTATTTTATTAGATTTGAGGCGTTTTTCAAAAGACCATACAGTTCAAAAATCATATGTCAAAAACAGTAAAGCTTAAGAAGGGATTCGACATTAAGCTCGTAGGCAAAGCTGAAAAGCAGCTTGCAGACTTCAAACCGTCCAAGACTTTTGCAATCAAACCAACCGACTTCATCGGGATGCTGAGACCAAAAGTGACTGTAAACGAGGGAGACTCTGTAAAAGCAGGAACTCCGATTTTGTTCGACAAAGCCATGGAAAAGGTTCAATATGTGGCACCTGTTTCAGGTGAAATTGTTGAAATTAAAAGGGGTGACCGAAGAAAATTATTGGAAATCAAAATTCTTGCTGATTCTGAAATCAGTTATGAGACTTTTGATAAATATTCCGAGTCCACATTAAAATCCCTCTCTAGAGAGGAAGCCATCGCCCAAATGACAAAGGGCGGAGTTTGGCCTCAAATCATCCAAAGACCATTTGGGATAGTTGCCAATCCGGATGATAGCCCAAAGTCTATCTTCATTTCTGGTTTTGACACCCACCCTCTAGCGCCTGATTACGGCTTTTTGCTGAAGGGAGAAGAAAAATATTTTCAAGCAGGAATCCATATCTTGGGAAAACTTACTGCAGGCAAAGTTCATCTGAATGTAAATGGCGATGCAGAATTACCTCCGGTTTATACCAATGTAAACGGCGCTGAACTGAACAAATTCAGTGGACCTCACCCTGCCGGAAATGTAGGGATTCAGATCCACCATATTGACCCCATTAATAAGAATGACATTGTTTGGACTGTTAATCCTTATGGAGTGGTCCAAATTGGCAAGCTGTTTTTGGAAGGTAAGTATGACGCATCCAAAATAATTGCTGTAACTGGTTCGGAGGCAAAGAAGGCCTCATATACCAAGACTTATACAGGCGCATGTGTGGATACCATGGTGAACGGCAATCTCAAGCAAGATCATGTAAGAGTTGTTTCTGGTAACGTTCTGACCGGTGAAAAAATCAAAAAAGATGGTTATTTAGGATTTTATGCAAGTCAGATTACTATAATCCCTGAAGGTGATTATGAGGAATTTTTGGGATGGATCAAGCCAAGCACTACCAAATTGAGTTTTCACAAAGCTTTGGGACTATTTTCATTTTTGAATAGAAGTAAAGAATATGTTGTGGATACCAATACCCATGGAGAAGAAAGACCTTTTGTGGTCTCCGGCGCTTTCGAAAAAGTCCTACCTATGGATATTCTTCCAACTTACTTGTTTAAGGCTATTGTGACTCAAGATTTTGATGAAATGGAAGAACTTGGACTATATGAATTGATAGAAGAAGATGTCGCAATTTGTGAATTTATCGATCCATCGAAAAATGAATTGCAGAAACTGGTAAGAAATGGAATTGAATTATTAATGTATAGTTAACATATGAAGGTTTTACAAAATCTGTTTGATAATCTCAAACCAAACTTTGAAAAGGGAGGTAAATGGGAAAAATTTCACACATTATATGAAGGTCACAGGACAATTGCATTTGCACCTGACCTGACCACAGGTCCAAAAGGAACCCAAATTAAGGATGCAGTAGATTTGAAGAGGGTGATGATTACAGTGGTGATTGCCATGATTCCTGCGCTTATTTTCGGGATTCTCAATGTTGGACATCAGCACTTCTTGATGTCCGGTGAAGAGGCCACTTGGTTAGATAAGGCTATGATCGGCGCTATTTCTGTACTTCCGATTCTGATTGTTTCATACGCTGTGGGGCTAGGCACTGAATTTACATTTTGTGTTATCAGAAACCACCCCATTAGTGAAGGTTACCTTGTCACCGGGATGTTAATAGCTTTGGTTATGCCTCCGGCAGTTCCATTATGGCAAGTAGCTCTAGCCACCATTTTCGCTGTGGTCATTGGCAAGGAGGTTTTTGGAGGAACGGGAATGAATATTCTGAATGTTGCCATGACTGCCAGAGCATTTCTATACTTTGCATATCCAGCTCAGATCTCAGGAGATCAGGTTTGGACGTATATGGGTGATAAAACTCCTATTGATGGTTTTTCTGGTGCTACTGCTTTGGCAGTCGCCTATAACGCAGGAGTTGAAGGAGAGCCCGTAACAAAGGCCTTAGCCGAACACAATACTGTTTTAGGAGATGGGATGTTCAGTTTCTCTAATCTTTTTATGGGTTGGATTCCAGGGTCAATAGGAGAAACCTCGACTTTAATGGCTTTGATAGGAGCAGTAATATTAATTGGAACAGGCGTAGCAAGTTGGAAGATAATCGTAAGTGGATTTGCAGGAGCATACCTGATGGGCTTAGTATTGAATATCTTTGCTGTAAACGAATTTATGGCAATGGCGCCAGAGTATCATTTGGTGATGGGAGGTTTGGCATTCGGCGTTGTATTTATGGCTACTGACCCCGTATCTGCAGCTCAGACTGAGACCGGTAAATGGATTTATGGCTTATTGATTGGTGTCCTAACAGTCATCATCAGGGTTACCAACCCTGCTTACCCCGAAGGTATTATGCTGGCCGTTCTTTTCTTGAACGTCTTTGCACCATTGATTGATTATTATGTAGTAAAAGCAAATAAGAACAGGAGGTTACAACGTGCAACAGTCTAACGCTTATATCATCACATTTTCAATAATTCTTACCGTAGTGTTAGGATTATTGCTGTCAGGTACGTCTCAGGTTTTGGGACCACTTCAGAGAAAAGCTGAAGAACTGGATACCAAAAAACAAATTTTGGGTGCGGTCATCGATTCTGATCAATTGAAATCTATGAAACCTGAGGAAGTCCTTGCCTTTTACGAAACAAGGATCTCTTCCAAGGTTGTGGATATGGAAGGTAATGAAATAGATAAAGATTCCGATGGTAATCCCATAGTTGCTGAAAAAGTAAACATTGGGAAAAATTACAAAATGGCACCTGAAAATAGACAATATCCGGTATTTATGTTTCATGCTGAAGGCAATGAAGATAATGTGGAATCCTATGTTTTACCTGTCTATGGAGCAGGTCTATGGGATGAGATCTGGGGTTATGTAGCTTTGGAAACAGATCTGAACACTATCGGAGGTGTCACTTTTTCACATAGAGGGGAAACTCCAGGTCTTGGGGCCAGGATTACCAATCTAGCCGTTCAGCAGAGATATCAGGGTAAAGAAATTTTCGACGAGTCCGGAAATCTTCAATCAGTATCCATGCAAAAAGGTGAAGGAAAAGATTATTCGTCTGATAAACATAAAGTAGATGGACTGTCGGGAGCAACCATAACAGCGAATGGGGTCAATAATATGTTAAAAAATTATTTGAACCATTACAATGCATATTTGGAAAAGCAAAAATCTTCCAAGTCTTCGGACATGGCATCCTTAAATTGATTAGAAACGTTTCAACTTTAAAATAATGAGTACAGAAACTGCACAGGTAGAAATAAAAAAGCCCGAAGAGGCACTTCTTTCCAAAAGAAGGAAAAAATTAGTTACGGACCCATTAGTGGATGACAATCCGATCACCATACAAGTATTGGGGATATGTTCGGCATTGGCAGTTACCACTCAGATGCAGCCAACCTTGGTGATGGCCATTTCTGTAATATTCGTAATTGTGATGTCAAACCTAGTCATCTCATTGCTTAGAAATACTATTCCGACCAGGGTAAGGATTATAGTACAACTGGCTGTAGTGGCTACTTTGGTAACATTGGTAAGTGAATTTTTAAGGGCATTTGCCTATGATATGTATAAGGAACTTTCCGTATTCGTTGGCCTTATCATTACCAATTGTATTGTAATGGGACGATTAGAAGCTTTTGCTCTAGGAAACAAGCCATATGATTCTATTTTGGATGGATTTGGTTCAGCTTTGGGATACTCTTGGATTATTCTTGCAGTAGCTTTCTTTAGAGAGCTGTTGGGATCAGGATCTGTTTTTGGGGTACAGATTTACGAAGCAATATCAGGCCTATTTGGGGAAGACTTCAATTTGGCGACTAATGGCCTAATGGTATCCCCAGTAGGTGCATTTATCATTCTTGGATTAATTATCTGGGTACAGCGTACCAAGACGGGATATGTTGAACATTAATAACTGGAGAAGAAATGGAATTATTTAACTTAGGTATCAGGTCAATATTTATTGACAATATGGTTTTCGCTTACTTCCTGGGAATGTGTTCTTTCTTGGCAGTGTCTAAAAAAGTAAGCACAGCTATTGGTCTTGGTGCAGCGGTCATCTTCGTGTTGACTGTAACAGTTCCCGCCAACTGGCTATTGAATGAATTTGTATTGAAAGAAGGGGGCTTATCCTGGTTAGGAGATTCATTTGCAACTATTGACCTTTCATTTTTAAGGTTCATTATGTTTATCGCGATTATCGCTGCTATGGTGCAGTTGGTTGAAATGGTCGTAGAAAAATTTGCTCCTGCATTATATGGTGCTTTGGGTATCTTCCTTCCATTGATTGCTGTTAACTGTGCCATTCTTGGTGGTTCACTATTCATGGCTCAAAGGGATTATACACTTGCGGAATCAACTGTATATGGTTTTGGTTCGGGTACAGGCTTTTTTCTTGCCATAGTAGCATTGGCTGCAATCCGTGAAAAGTTGAAATATTCCAATGTTCCTAATGGATTGAAAGGCTTGGGCATAACCATGTTACTTACAGGATTAATGGGAATTGCATTTATGTCATTTATGGGAATCGATTTATAATCAAAATTCCTGCTTTGATAACTAAGAATGCCCTGGGAGAAACTCCAGGGCATTTTTTTTAAATTAGCTCAATAAACGGAAAACCAAATTTTTATTTTTAGGCAGTCGCTAGAGCTGTATATGGTGGAAGAAAATAAACTCTATTTCAGGATTTTCCTCGTTGAATAGCTATTTTTATAATTCTTAACGATCAATTATGGCCTATACTTATAAAAGAATTCTGACTTACTTCTTCCGTGGATTGCTTTTTGTGGTTCCGATTGCTTTAACTATTTATGTTATTTTACTGATCATCCAGTTTTTGGATGGCATATTACCTATTCCCATTCCAGGTTTGGGTATTTTGATCATGTTGGCATTTATAACATTTATCGGTTTTTTGGCCAGTATTTTTGTCACTAAGCCTTTATTTGAAATATTTGAAAAATGGGTCTTTAAAATTCCATTAATCAACATCCTATACACCAGCATCAAAGACCTGATGTCTGCTTTTGTGGGAGATAAGAAGAAATTCAATATCCCCGTAATTGTCAAACTTTCGGAAGGTATGTCCAGATTGGGATTTATTACACAGGATGACCTTTCTGTTTTGGAGGAAGAAAACCTTGTAGCTATATATTTCCCCCACAGTTATAACTTTTCCGGTAATTTATATCTGGTACCACAAGAAAATGTAAGGATCTTGAAAAATGTAAAAAGTGCAGACATGATGAAATTTATCGTTTCGGGAGGGGTTTCTATATTACCAAGAGTCAGATAAAAAATAAAACCATATTTAAGAATTATTAATTTGTGCAGATTTCATGCGGAATTGTAATGTTCCTTAGATTTCTACAAATGTCCATGTATCTTTAGACAATAACTTTATAACCAAAACAGCCAAAAACCATGAAAATCCTGATAACCTTAGTAACCTTATTGATCCTTTCAACAACCCTACATGCCCAAGAGGATGGATGGATTCCCTTGTTCAATGGTAAAAATCTTGATGGCTGGAAAGTTTCAGAAAATCCTGCCTCTTTTTCAGTTGAGGATGGAGTTATCAAAATAGATGGCCCAAGAGCCCACGCTTTTTATGTTGGAGAAGTCAACAATGCAAATTTCAAGAATTTTGAATTTATTGCTGAAGTCAAGACCATGCCCAAAGCCAATTCAGGAATATTTTTCCATACCAAATACCAAGAAACAGGTTGGCCCAATAAAGGTTATGAAGTGCAGGTTAACCAAACACACGGCGATTGGAGAAAAACAGGTAGTTTATATTCATTCAATGACGTGAAAGAAGTCCATGTCAAAGATGGGGAATGGTATACTGAACATATCATTGTAAAAGGAGATCATGTCACCGTAAAAATCAATGGCAAAACCGTAATGGAATATATTGAGTCAGAAGATAAAAACAGGCCAGAGAATGCAGGGGAGAAAAGAATCGACAGCGGTACCTTTGCCCTTCAGGCCCATGACCCTGAAAGCGTGATTTATTACAGGAATATCAGGGTTAAAATACTACCTTAAATCACTGAAACAACATGGGGTAATCTGGGTTGGAATTCTCCGATTACCCATGCTTTTTGTTCATATTTTTGCAATTCCATTTCAAAGGACTTTTGATGATTGGGATCCACTGCGACCAAAAGACCGCCATTGGTCTGTGGGTCACAGAATTTGACCAATTCCATACCAACTATTCCATCCGATTTACTGCTATAAGCATTCCAGTTACGGTATGTATTGTCGGGGAAAATAAATTGTGAAATATATTCCTGAACACCTTCGATAAGGGGAATACTACCACTATGAATAACGGCAGAGAGACCCGCACCTTCTGCCATCTCGACCAAATGTCCTAATATACCAAACCCGGTAACATCTGTCATGGCATTTATAAAATCCAATTCACCAAAAACTTCACCTACTGAATTGACTGCAGTAGCGTAATGAAGCATAAGGGTATAATCTTCGGGTCTGATTTTTTCACGCTTCAAAGCTGTGGCCAAAACACCTATACCAAGAGGTTTGGTGATATAAATCAGATCCCCGGTTTTTGCCCCACTGTTTTTTTTGATGTTTCTGGGATTAATTATGCCATTGACTGATAAGCCAAATATGGGGTCCTTAGATGCAATACTATGTCCTCCTGCCAAGGGAATACCAATTTGCTCACAGATTTCCCTTCCTCCTTCCAAAACCGCGCTTGCAACCATAGAATCTATTTTTTCAACCGGCCAACTTAAAATTGCATTTGCAAATAAAGGTTTGCCGCCCATGGCATAAACATCAGAAACTGCATTTGCAGCGGCAATCCTTCCAAAATCAAAGGCATCATCCACTATTGGAGTGAAAAAATCGACTGTATTGATCATGGCCAATTCATCACTGACTTGATATATTGCAGCATCATCTTTCGTTGAATTGCCAACAAGTAATTTATCATAAGAAATTTCCTTGGATTTTCTATTCGCCAGAATACTATCCAAAACTGCCGGGGCAATTTTACAACCACATCCGGAACCTTCACTGAACTGGGTCAACCTTATTTTTCCGTTTTCCATTTGATGGATTTTTTTAAAGATATAAGTTTCAAACAAGATTCCTTAAAGTCAATATTACTCAGGTCCAAATTTAAAGCTAGATCCCTTGGATTTTCTTCAAGATCATAGTCATAGGCTCTATCATAATATTGAAGCAGATTATCGATCCATAAATCATGCTGCCGGCTTTCAATAGCTTCGATGGCTTCTGCAGTTCTCAAGCTTCCCAGTTTTTTCTGAAGCCTCTTTACTGCATTTTTCAAATCTTCAACAGGTAGGTGGGCATATTCTTTCTTGATATTTTGAATTCTTTCTTGCTTTGTTTTACGAATTTCTATCAAGGGAGCTTTGATTATATGCTCATATAATTCCTTTGCCAATATCACTTTTCCGATCCTTCTACTTTCATTTTCAATCCAAATTTCCTTTGAATCCGAAATCCGAAAAAACTCTTCCGCCAGCATATTCTCAAATTGCTCAATGCTTGGTTGGGGATCCTTACCTATACCTCCGAAAGAAGAACCTTTATGTCTGGCGAGATCTTCAAGATCAATGGTGTTTTCTCCAAGTTTTTTCAAATGATGTAATAAATCAGTTTTACCAACTCCTGTTTTACCTCCCAAAACCAAGTAGTCTCTTTTTTGCCGGACGACCTCATAAGTTAGCTTCCGATAAACTTTATAGCCACCCTTCAATCTGAAAATTTCAAAACCTGCCATACCAAGAATCCATGACATAATTTCACTTCGCATACCTCCCCGCCAACAGTAGATTAGTACCTTCTTTTCGGTAAAAAGCCTTATGGCTTCTTTAATAATCAAATGAAATCTGGGCCCTACTAATTCAAAGCCTTTTATCATTGCTTGGTAGCTTCCTTCATTTTTATAAACAATTCCTACTCTCTTTCTTTCCTCATTATTCAAAATGGCCAGATTGATAGCTCCCGGGATATGGCTTTGAAAAAATTCAGCTTCACTCCTCACATCAAGCACAGGAATACTTTCTCTTAATTCCAAAAAACTCTCAATATCAACCAATATCTCTTTCATCAAATTTGAATAAAAATAAAAATAGCCACAAAGTATGAATCTTTGTGGCTATTGATTGTTTCTTTTTTTTATAATTAAAGCTGAGCGTCAAGTTTTTTAGCTAAAATTGCTTTTGGAACCGCTCCAACTTGCTTATCCACTATCTCGCCCCCTTTGAAGAACAGTAGGGTAGGAATACTTCTGATCCCAAATTGGGAAGCGACTCCGGGATTGGAATCCACATCAACTTTTCCTATAACTGCTTTTCCTTCATATTCTCCAGCCAATTCCTCTACAATCGGACCTATCATTTTACAAGGTCCACACCATTCTGCCCAAAAATCAACCAGGATCGGGTGCTCGGAATTCATGATTTCATGAAAATTTGCGTCAGTAATTTCTATTGCTTTTGCCATTTTAATATATTTTTTATTTGTTTCTTGAATTTCTAAATATAGTAGGTAAGTGTATTCACTGCTAATAAGTTCCTGAATTGGATTAATTATGATTGATAAAATCTATGGCACATATTTAAATTTTTAACAGGACTATTCATGCCATAACTCGAAGTCATGGCATGAATTTGATACTATAAAATTTGATAAACGACTTCCGGAATCTGACCCAAGTCATTGATCATTTCATTGGAGGGATCTACTGTGAATTTTTTAGACATCAAATCCAGAGTAATATTCTCCTTGCTATCAATTATATTAATATAAAGCTTAGCTTCTCCTTTATACTTTTGTGTGATGTTTTCCAGTTTCTCCATCAAATCCAAGGTCAAGTCATCGAGATCAATATTGACCCTTAATCCCTTGATCATTTTACCCCTTACCTCATTTAGAAGCATTATCGTATTGATCTTGAATTCAAATTCATTTTCCTTCCATTTATTGGGATGAACTGAACCGGTGATATATAAAAACCAACCTGTCATGAAATATTCTTTGAACCGAATATAATCCTCACCAAATAAAAAGAAGGTATGTCCTCCATGGTAATCCTCCATGGTCAGTGTTCCGAAAGGCTTTCCAGTTTTTGTAGTCCTGTGGGCAAATGAGGTCACCATTCCTGCTGCTTTGATATCCCCTTTTTTCCTCAAAGATTCCATATCCGGAAATTCCGTCATAGGAGTATTGGTAAATGATTCAATTTCTACCCTGAACTGATCCAAAGGATGCCCCGAAATATAAAGTCCTACAACTTCCTTCTCAATATTCAGCTGTTGCAATTGACTGAATGGTTCAATAGGAGGTACCGAAGGAAGCGGCACTTCCATACCTGCTCCACCTCCAAATAAACTGACCTGAGAACTGTCAGCCTCCTGTTGCACTTTCTGGGCGTACTTAACTGCTTTTTCAAGCAAATTGGCATCTCCATCTGCAGACTCTAAGTATTGTCTTCTGTGATGCTCAGGAAAGCAATCAAATCCTCCTGCCATCGCCAATGCCTCCAATGTTTTTTTATTGACAGCCCTTGAATTGACCCTTTTACAAAACTCAAAAATATTCTTATAGGTACCTGATTTCTCTCTTTCGGCAATAATCGCTTCCACGGCCGCTCCGCCGGCACCTTTGATTGCCGCTAGACCAAATCTGATCTGCCCTTCTTTGTTGACAGTAAATCCACTGTTCGATTCATTGATATCCGGCCCCAATACTGCTATGCCGCCACGCTTGCATTCTTCCATAAAGAACGTCACTTGAGTGATATCATTCATGTTATTGCTCAACACTGACGCCATATACTCCGCTGGATAATGGGCTTTGAGGTAGGCTGTCTGATAGGCTATCCAAGCGTAGCAGGTGGAGTGGGATTTGTTGAACGCATAAGAGGCAAAAGCTTCCCAATCCGTCCAGATTTTTGCCAATTTCTTTGCATCATGTCCTTTGGCAGAGGCCTGTTCTATAAATTTTGGTCTCATCTTATCAAGTACATCCTTCTGCTTTTTACCCATGGCTTTACGCAGGACATCTGCCTCACCTTTGGTAAAACCTGCCAATTTTTGCGAAAGCAACATCACCTGTTCCTGATAGACAGTAATCCCATAAGTCTCTTCCAGATATTCTTTCATATCCTCCAAATCATAACTGATCGGTTCCAGTCCATGTTTTCTTTTGATAAAAGAAGGAATATAGGCAAGAGGTCCTGGCCGGTAAAGGGCATTCATGGCTATCAGGTCCGCAAAAACAGTCGGTTTGAGTTCCCGCATGTATTTCTGCATTCCGGGAGATTCGTATTGGAATATGCCTACTGTCTCACCTCGCTGAAATAGCTCATAGGTCTTGACATCATCAATCGGGAAATTATCAGGATCCAAAGTAATCCCATGCCTTTCTTTGACAATCTTAACCGCATCTTTGATCAATGTCAGGGTTTTCAGACCCAAAAAGTCCATTTTCAACAATCCTGCACTTTCTACCACCGAATTATCAAACTGGGTACAGACCATGTCAGAATCCTTGGCCAATGCCACAGGGACATAGTCGGTAATATCTCCCGGTGTGATGATAACACCACAGGCATGGATTCCCAGGTTTCTTACCGATCCTTCAAGGATAGTTGCCTGATTGATCGTTTTAGACAGTTCATCATGACCTTTGGAGATACGGATTAGCTCATCGGCCTTACCCAAATCCTCCCCGTTTCCTTTGAGTTTATCGGCCAACTTTGCCCGATCCTTTGTCAGATCAAAAAGTGCTTTCAGTTTGATGTCCGGAACCAATTTGGCCAATTTGTCGGCCTCGGACAAGGGCAAGTTCAGAACTCTTGCTGTATCCCTAATGGCGGATTTAGCTGCCATGGTGCCATAGGTAATGATTTGGGCAACCTGATTGGATCCGTATTTATTGATGACATAATCGATGACTTTTTGACGGCCTTCATCATCAAAGTCAATATCAATATCGGGCAATGAAACCCTATCCGGATTAAGAAATCTCTCAAATAGTAGATCGTAAGCAATGGGATCCACATTGGTGATACCGGTACAATAAGCTACCGCAGAACCTGCTGCCGAACCCCTACCGGGCCCGACCGATACCCCCATTTCCCTGGCAGCAGCCGTAAAATCCTGCACAATCAAAAAATATCCCGGGTATCCGGTGTTTTCTATGGTTGCTAATTCAAAATCCAGCCTTTCCCTAATTTCATCTGTTAATTCGGGATAACGCTTTTTGGCTCCATCGTAAGTCAGGTATCTGAGGTAAGCGTTTTCTCCTCTTTTTCCGCCATCTTCTTCATCCAATGGATCCTTGAACTCTTCAGGAATATCAAACTTCGGAAGCAATACTTCCCTTGCCAATTTGTAGGTTTCGATCTTATTGACAATTTCATTGGTACAGGCAATGGCCTCAGGAAGATCTGCAAAGAGTTTCTTCATTTCCTCGGGACTCTTCAGGTAGAATTCATCATTGGGGAATCCATAGCGGTATTCCCGTCCGCGCTTTCCTACATATTTTTTGGGCTTTTCTACCAACTCCCCGTCCTTTACGCAGAGTAGAATATCATGTGCCTTGGCATCTACTTTATGGTTGTAATAAGTATTATTTGCTGCAAAATATCTGACCCCATATTTTTCTGCAAAATGCAGCAATACCTCATTGACTTTTTCCTCCTCAGGAATACCATGCCTGTTCAACTCCACATAAAAATCCTCCTCAAACTGTTCCTTCCACCAAATAAAGGCCTCTTCCGCCTGGGTATCTCCAACATTCAGAATCAAGTATGGAATTTCTCCCCAAAGGCCTCCAGTTGTCGCAATCAAATCACCTTTGTACTGCATTAAAAGCTCTCTGTCAATCCTAGGCAGGTAATAATAACCCTGAATATTGGCATAGGAGGACAATTTGGCTAGATTATGATAACCGGCTTTGTTTTTGGCCAAAAGCACTGTTTGATAACCATCATCTTTTTGGTTTTTGTTATTTCTGTCATTGGTCAGGTTAAATTCGCAACCGATGATAGGTTTGATATCTTGAGCCAAAGCAGTTTTCACAAAATTAAAGGCTGCCATCATGTTGCCATGATCTGTCATGGCAATGGCAGGCATTTTCATTTGCTTGGCCAGGGCTATCATGGCGGGAATTTCGGAAGTGGCCTGCAAGACGGAGTATTGGGTATGCACATGCAAATGGGAAAAAGGCATATCCGTCATATCGGATATATCTGCTGTTCCCGCTGCTTTCAATACATCTTTAGCAGCTATTTTCTGTTCATCCTTAGCATTGGCAAAATTGGCAATGTCCAGTTTTGGTGCTTCGTAAATGACTTCAGATACCTCCACTCCTTTTTCAGGTGTCAATACCTTCTGGGTAATCAATCCAAAGAAACATTTGGCAGTAGCATCCACATCATATGCTGCATCGTGGGCATCTGCGAATCCGTTCCCAAAAAGTTTATGGTGCAGTTCGGTCAAGGTTGGCCATTTGAATTTCCCACCTTTTCCTCCGGGCAATGCACAAAAATCCGTAGAGATATCCTTGGTATCCAATTCCTTCATCTCGGGAAGTCTCATGGGAACTCCTTTGCGCAAAAATTCAGAACCCACCACATTGATATCAAAACCGATATTGTGTCCAACCAGGTAATTGGCTTTTTCTACATCTTCATGGAATAGGGCCAGCACTTTTTCCAATTCATGCCCTTCTTTCTTGGCCCTTGCCGTGGAAATCCCATGTACTTTTTCGGCATTATAAGGAATTGTAAAGCCCTCCGGTCGGACGATGAAATTGTTGTTGGAAAGTAACTTGCCTTTGGCATCATGAAGCTGCCAGGCAATCTGCACCAATCGCGGCCAATTGTCCAGGTCGGTCATCGGGGCATTATAATTCCTTGGTAATCCGGTGGTTTCGGTATCAAAAATAATGTACATGCTCAATTGTCAATTTTAGGTCTTCCAAATTAACACATATAAGCGGGAGGTGCTAAGTCATTGGCGGAAATTGTCGGGAATTAATTTTTGAAATTGAAAAAACAATGAGTTATCAAGAGAAGAATTGAGAAATCCGAATAAATCACAAAATCCTATATTTCAATACCTACAACCCTTCTTGGAAGGTTAGCGATTGACAAAAACCATCAGTGAAAAGGAATCGGGAAAATTCTGATGATATTTTGCAAAAGGCGTTTGTTTAAAGCTCTTATCCGCCTGTTTTCTTATAGGTTGTTAATATGGGCTTCTTTTTATTGTATTTCGCTCCTTAATTTTCTTTGCGTTCGCCTTAAAATGAGAGTCCCTTGATTTCAAATCTTTGATTAGATAATTCCTAACTAAAGAAAATAAAATTCACCTTTTTTAAAATAAATAAGCATTTTTCACCCACAGTAATTGTTTTTCACTACTTTTACAAATCAAAATTCACCTTTAAAAATGAATAATAAACGTTTTTCACTTTTTATAAATGTTTTTCACGGAAGAGCGGCACCTGAGGAAAGCTGGTTGGTAGGTTATGGGGCTATTATAGAGGCTTTGCAGTTGGAAATGCCAATGCCTCAGAAACTAACACTTATCAGCACAAAAAAAAGGCAATACCAAACAGAAAACTGGGCGGTTTATACCTCCAGACATAAACCAGATGACACCTTGTACAAGCACCTTGTATTTGCTTTGAAATATGAGGGAATCAATCTGCTGTTTTTCAAAAAACTGTTTGATAACCTAAGTGAAAGTGAGGTGATTGAAATCATACAATTAGAACCCTTGGGCCAATACAGCCGAAGAATTTGGTTTATATATGAATGGTTGATGCGAGGAACTTTGGCTGTAGAAAACTTAAGTACCGGAAACTTCATCCCTATAATTGAAGATCATCTCCAATTCGGAATAAAGGATGGACCAAAATCTCCCCGCCACAGGATCATCAATAACCTTCCTGGTACGGTTGATTTTTGCCCCTTGATTTTCAGGACGGAAAAATTGGAGGGTTATATCAAGGCCAATTTTGCCGAAGAGCAATCCATATATTTAAATAAAGTCCGCAAGGATATATTGCAGAGGGCATCTTCATTTTTGCTTCTGAAAGATTCAAAGGCATCCTTTACCATTGAGGGCGAAAGCCCGAAAAGCAAAAGGGCGGCACGTTGGGGACAGGCAATCGGTCAGGCCGGGATGCGCAATTTATCAAAAGAAGAATTACTTAGACTTCAGCAGTTGGTGATTGAAAACCCACGCTTCATGGAATTGGGATTTCGAAAAAAAGGAGGTTTTGTGGGAGAACATGACAGGATTACCGGAGAACCTATCCCTGATCATATTTCGGCAAAATGGCAAGATATTGAAATCTTGATCAATGGACTTTTGGAAACAGAAGCCCATTTAGTGAAAAGTGAAATGGATCCAGTTTTGGTGGCTACTGCCATTTCTTTTGGGTTTGTCTTTATTCATCCTTTTGAAGATGGCAACGGTCGTATCCACAGGTATTTGATTCATCACATTCTATGTAAAATGAATTTTTCGCAGCAGGGAATTATTTTCCCTGTATCTGCTGCCATATTGGACAGAATCAACGACTACAGGAAAGTGTTGGAATCATACTCAATCCCATTATTGGATATTATCCAATGGGATGAAACCAAAGACCACAATGTCAATGTACTGAACCAAACTGTTGATTACTACCGATATTTTGATGCTACCAAGCAAGCTGAATTTCTTTATGAATGTGTAGAAGATACTATCCGTCATATCATTCCGGAAGAAGTCGACTTTCTGACAAAATACGATGAATTTAAGAGGTTCTTGGAAGACGAATTTGAAATGCCTGACAAACTGATCTCCCTTTTACTGAATTTCCTGGAACAGAACAATGGCATTTTATCAAAAAGAGCCAGAGAAAACGAATTCAAATTGCTCAGTGATGGGGAAGTAATCACTATTCAGAATGAGTTTGTGAGAATATTTAATTAGGATTGAGTTGGGGGCTCCGTATTTCCTCAATACAAAAACCCAAAAAGAAACAACGGAATTTTATTGCCCAATCCGTATTCCAAATCATCTGCAGCAATGAATGAATCGGGGAGGTTTGCGATCTGACTGAAGTCTTTATTTTTGCTGCCAACCTCAAATACATACCTGTCATTGACCAAAAAATCACCTTGTTGGGGATAAGTGACGGAATTGCCACTTTTTGCAAAAACGTATCTTTGAAAATACATATTTATACATTTATTGTATCTTCAAAAATACAATTTATACAACCGATGAAACAATTCCTTCTAGTCCTTCTGTTTTCCCTCTGTTTTGGCACTTTTGCCCAGAACATCAAATTGCAGGTCCAATCTGACGAATTCATCTTTGGGGATGACCGCCCTTTTGCCCAATGCCATGCTTCCTCCATCGAAAGTCTGGGGGAAGGGGAATATATGGTCGTTTGGTTTGCAGGTACCAGGGAAAAGGATGACGATGTGGGGATTTGGTTTTCCAAAGGCAGTCCCGGCAGTTGGTCTCCCCCAAAAATGTTGGTCAAAGTAAGGGAAGATGCCCATTGGAATCCTGTCCTGTTCAATGCGCCTGATGGGAAGCTTCATCTGTATTTCAAAGTTGGAAAGGAAATCGATGATTGGGAAACCTGGGTGATGTATTCTGAAGATCGGGGCCATACATGGTCTCAGGCCAAAGAGCTGGTTGAAGGTGACAAGGGTGGCAGAGGTCCGGTAAGAAACCATATCCTGGTTTTGTCGGACGGAACATGGCTTGCACCTGCTTCCATCGAAAAAAATAGGGTATGGAATGCCTTTGTTGACCGTTCCGAAGATGGAGGAAATACCTGGCTGAATACAGAAACACTGATTTTGGACCGAAAAATAATTACGGGAGAAGGAGTTATTCAGCCTGCGTTATGGGAATCCAAACCTGGAAATATTCACATGCTGCTGAGAACCTCAGCTGGCAGAATAGGAAGAAGTGACTCCAAGGACAATGCATTTACATGGTCACCAGTAGAATTGACCGATCTTCCCAATAACAACAGCGGCATAGATTTGGTCAAAATCCAAAATGAGACCATCGCTTTGGTCTATAATCCGGTAGCTGAAAATTGGGGCAAGCGCTATCCCATGCAATTGGCCATTTCATTTGACAATGGTAATTCTTGGCCCATCAAAGAAGTGATTGAATCCGGGGAAGGTAACAATGAGTTTTCTTATCCTTCAATCATTTATGAAAATGGCCATTTGATATTTTGCTATACCTGGAACCGGGAAAGGATCAAGTTTGTGAAAATGAAGGTTGATGAAATTGAGCCTTAAAAAGAGTATTAAAGGGTATCAAAAAATGTTTTCTTGTCATCTCAATCTCTCTGTTTTTCGAGGAGCCCTGTCTATTTGGCCAAATCGGGAAAATAGATTTCTCCTTCGTCGAAATGACAAGGAAAGGTTAAATGACTGTAGCTATCCATCAAAATAAGGACAACTATTTTGAAAATGCTTTGCCTTGTCACCTCGATCTCGACAACTGTAAGGGAGAGAGGTCTGGAAACTTTCATACCGGAGCAATAGATTTCTTCCACCACGGCAATCAAGCTTCTACGTTCCTAACAGGTCAGGTAGGCGAAATGACAAGGACAATCTTTCTTTCAAATTACATCTACTTGTTTTTTCAAGACATTGTTCTCGCTTGTTGTTTCTTGCTTCTTGGTTCTCCCTTCTTTTCTCTTAGCTCTCTGCCCTTCATCCTTTTTCCTTCATCCCTCATCCTTCCCATCACCTTTTCCCTTCCCAAGGAACATAGACCACCTTTTTGGTCTCAAAAAATTCCTCTTCGAAGTAATCATCCAAATGGTAGGATACGTAACTCAGGTCTCTTTCTTCCATTTCCTCATCCACGTCCCCACCTTTGAGCAATAACATGCCATTTTGGAATTCATTGAAATCTTCTCTTTTGAATTTTCCTTTGACCCATGGAAGGAAATTGGCAAATCTGGTAACTGCCCTACTGACAATAAAATCATACCTTCTTACCAAATCCTCTGCTCTTGTTTGTTGGGCTTCTACATTCGTAAGTTTGAGTTGCCTTGCAACATCTTTGACTACGGTTATTTTTTTACCGATGGAATCCACCAAATGAAAATGGGTATCGGGAAATAAAATAGCGAGCGGAATCCCAGGAAAACCACCTCCGGTTCCGATATCCAATATTTTTGTCCCTGGCTTAAATTCAATCACTTTAGCAATCCCCAAAGAATGGAGAACATGCTTTTCATAGAAATGCTCCATATCTTTCCTGCTGATCACATTGATCTTCTCATTCCATTCCTCATAAATGGGTTTGAGTTTGGAAAATTTCTCTTTTTGCTCAGGAGTGAGGTCAGGAAAGTACTTGAGGATAATGTCCATGAATTTGATTTTTTCTTATCCACAAAATTAAAGGATATTAACGGATTTCGATGACTGACCTGAGGAATTAGACAAATATCAGATCTCACCTAAATTGAGTTTAATTTAGAAAGTAGTAGAATTGCGTAGATACAACTACTGTTTTTCAACTTTTGCAAGATTTTCATTTTTTGTAGAAACCCTGCCTAATACGTGATGGCCTACCTTTTGACCTTTAGTTGCGCCATTGACAATCGCAGGCATGTAATGGATTCCTCCATACAGTCTACTGATTGCGGCTTCTTCTGCAGCTTGTCTGAATGAATCAAATTCACGAATAGGGAGCCCATAAGCAACTTCCGTTGAGTCCACAAAATGAAAGGGCTCACCAAAAAGCTCGGTCAAAGTCTCAGCAGCTGCATTGGAAATTACAGAATGCCCGCTGGTATATTCCGGAAATGGAGGAGTCTGCAAAAGCGGCAACCATTCCTCATCAATATATTTATTGATATAAGTCTCCGGTCTGATCAAAACACTTCTGTATTTCTCATCCCAACAGGCTATAAACCCGTCAAACAAGGCAACTCCTGTCATGGCCAAAGTTTCGGCGGTACCTTTCCAATCCTGTCCTGCTGTTTTGGCTGAAATGGCCGCTATCCCCATCCAATGGCCACCGGGAGTGATTTTCTTTTCAGCAAACATGACATGGCCTTTGACATTTACTTTGTATGGATTGCAATCCCAAAACATGGCAATGTCTTTTTGTTCAGTGGAAAGATTTTGGGTAGTCACAAAAACTTCCTCAGCCTCTTTATAAAACTGACTGTTTTTATCGCTTGAAAATTCAGTGGGTGGATCTGTTTTGTATTGGGAAGCAGAATCCAATACAAACGATCGGATTTTATTCCAATGAGGCTCTATTCCTTCCATATAAGCCGGCGGAGTTGGCTGCCAGGTATTTGGGGCATTGCTTACGGTATATTTTTCAAATGATCGGCTTTGGTGGTAATTGTCTTTCTTGGAATAAGCAATCACATGGTCTGCTACCTCCTCACCCAATTGAAGGGATCGATTGAATACTTTCTTCGGAATTCCTTTTGACCTTATTTCCTTGAATGCAGATTCTTTGTGCGTATTCATCATTTCTTCAGAAAAAATCAAAGCAGTAGCTACTTTATAGTATGCCGCCAAGGACGCCAAAGGAAAATAAATTTCCCCTTCAGTATTAAAATCAACAGGTTCAAAACCATTCAATTGTCCCATCAAACTTTTATACTGGGGGTCTGCCAAAACTGCTACCTCATATGCGGCGATTGATGGATAAGCATAAATCCTACTGGCCACGGGCGGAGAAAAAATATCGTGAATGATGACATTGGTCAATCTGATCTGAGCGGCAGTCTGGTAGGAACCATCGGTAATGATTTCCTGATAATCACTGTTGTCATGACAGGCTATCAAACCGGCAAAGACAAACAAAGTCAGTAGAAATTTGTGGAAGGTGTTTTTCATTGTGAGGCAATACTAATGCAATTGGACTTCAAATTTAACAATTCCCTTTGTTTAAGTCAAAGAAGGAATTATTGGAGCGGGTTTTGGACATCAAAGCTAATTATTAATACGCGATTCCAAAGTTTTTGTGCGGGCAAATAAGCTGATTTTTAGCAGGTTTAAGGATTGATCTTCAGAAAAACAGGTTTACCATTATTTCTCACAGCTACGAGATGAGGAGTATCACCAATATTGATGACCTCCACTTTTCTAAATTCCCCCCAATAGTCATTTGCAGGAATACCAATCGGTAAATTTTTCCAAGTTCCATTCGCCCATTTCAATAAAGTCAGGGGCTGTGACCCGTTTTTGCCCAAATCATTTCTGAATCCATAAAAATTACCTACACCCAAAAGATACTGACCACCATCTTTGCCTTTGAATGATTTGAAATCTTTGATAGGAGCAAATTGGGCTTCTATCGGAAAAGGTTCAAATTTAAAATTCCCATTTCCCAAATTCTTCAAAACACCTGATCTCGATTCGGTCACCTGGTATTTACTTGCCTGATCCAGTTGATTTTCATCAAATAGATCTTTAGGGGACTTTACTTTGGAGTATGAGACATAGGAATCATGTTTCCTTTTAAGTGCCGGAATCTGTTTGATCAAGTCATCCCTGCTTGCGAAGGGCACCAATTTTCCGTCCATATAATGAAAAATCAAGGGGTCGGTCTGTCCGTTTCCATCAAAGTCATGGTGGTACAACCATACCGGTTGATCCTGACTTGCTTTCAATTTGGAATTCAATCCCAAATTCCCCAAAACAAAGTCCTGAAGTCCATTGCCTTCAACATCTATAATGGACATTGCAAAATACCAACCAGGTTGTTCCAAACCGGAAATGTTCAACATTTCAAATTGTTGCCGGTCATTCAAGGAATAAACCATCACAGGCATCCATTCTCCTGACAGCAACAGTTCTTTTTTACCGTTACCTGTAATATCAGTCCAAAGAGCATTTTGGATCATTCCAGGTCTGAATTCCTCCCCGAAGTAACTTTGAGTGACATCTTGGAATTTGCCTCTCCCATCATTGAGCAGTAAATAACTTCTTGGGACCGCGCCATAATTTCCAGTAACAACAGATGCACCCACAAAAATATCCGGATACCCATCTCCATTCACATCATGTACTGCAATCGTGGATGTGTTTTCTCCAATTGGCGGAAGTGAATTCATGGAAAAAATAAGATTTCCTTTTCCATCATTCAAGAATACCCTGTCAAAATTGTAAATCTCTCCGCGTCCATATTCATTTCCCCCACTGCCCACATATAGATCCAAATGACCATCCTGATTAAAGTCTTCCATCACTGCGACCACATCCTCCGCTGTTTTCAATTGCTCAAAGAAGGGATTTTCAACTTTATTAAAACCTTTATTCACATCCTGAAAAAACAAAGCGCTTGGCTGACCATTTGCCCCACCCAAAAAGATGTCATCCAACCCATCCCCATTCAGGTCTCCTACCGCCAAAGCAGGTCCTTCGGTGCCATACCTTCTTGGCATCAGGTATTCCCTTCTAAACTCATCTATAATGGACTTTTCCTCATGCTTCCAATCCAAAAGAATATCAGCAATTTCCAACACAGAGTCTATTTTTTGAGTAGGTAATCTTCCTTCATTTCCTTGACCTTTTTCAAACAAATGTCTTTGGTCAAGTTCGGGACTTTGAAAAACCTCTATTTGCTTTGAATTCCAAGAAATCAGAACTGAGTCTATTTTTTCTGAATTTCCCAGTCCAAATGTCAAAGTGGTAGAAGTTCCGGACTGAAAGCCTCTAGAGGTGCTTAAAGTTTGAAAATAAGTCTCCCCCTCTGAAAAAACCCAAACCTGTGCACCTATCCCAAAAATATTTTTATCATCTGACCTGAGATCAATTTGAACAAATCGGTTTGTGGCCAATTCTGAGGAATTGTTTCTGTATACAAATGCTTCGTGGTCGGTATTATTTACGACCAAATCCAAATCCCCATCATTATCCAAATCCTCATAAGCTGAACCATTGGAATACGAAAGCTGATCCAATCCCCAAATCTTGGAAGCATTGCTAAACTTTAAGCCTCCTTCATTTTTGAATGCAAAGTTCGAAAGCTTGACAGTGGGCAACATCTCTATCTGTTGCTTCTCTTTTTCTTTATCCGTCAATCCTGGAGTGGGTTCCTGACTGTATTGCACAAAGTCCAGGTCATTGGGCCTCTTGACTATGCCATTGGTTACATGGATGTCCTTTTTGCCATCATTGTCCATGTCAAAAATCAATGGTGACCAACTCCAGTCTGTAGCAAAGGTTTCTGTCAACAACCCGATTTCACTGAACCTCCCGTCACCTCTATTGAGTTGGAGGTGATTGCGCACATATTGGTCACCATATCCCAATTTCTGTTTGATATCATAAACCTCCTGCTTGTCTTCACCGAGTGATTTCATCCAAATTACAGGGTCTTCCGGTAGCATGTCTGTGGTGAAAATATCCGGTAACCCATCATTATTGATATCCGCAATATCATTGCCCATACTGTATCGGCTGGTGTTTTCCATGAATTCCTTCAGGGATTCTTTAAATGTACCGTCCGCCTGATTGATGTACAGGTAATCGTCTTCCGTAAAATCATTGGAAACATAAATATCCAGCCAACCATCACCATTGACATCTGCTACTCCAACGCCAAGCCCAAAACCCAAACTACTTGATAAAATCCCTGCTTCAGAGGTGACCTCTACCATTCTTTCATCTCCTTCCGTGATAAGGTTTTTGAACAATTTATCCCCGCCTTTTTCATCCTGATTGGTGAATTTGGTATCCGCATGAGAAAAGACTTCGGGTTTTTTGATCGAATGGTTCAAGAGATAAAGGTCCAGATCCCCATCTTGGTCATAGTCAAAAAACACGGCATGGGTGGAGAAACCAACAAAATCAATCCCGTATTTCTCAGCCTTTTCACTGAATGTCAGGTCACCATTGTTGATGTATAATTTGTTCTTTCCGGAGATACCTTTATAATCACCTACTTGGGAAACATAGATATCCAAAAAACCATCCCCATTGACATCAGCCATCGTGACACCTGTGGACCAACCGCCATCACCGGTAACTTTGGCAGCAACGGTAATGTCTTCAAACTGGAAATCCCCTTTGTTCAAATAGAGTTTGTTTTCTCCCTGATTGGAGGTGAAATATATATCCACCAATCCATCATTATTGATATCTCCAACAGCTACCCCACCTCCATTATAAAAATACAGGTATTCGAGAATATTCATCTCTCCTGTAGAAGTCAGGTCATTTCTGAAATCAATACCGGTTTGATTGGAGGGTAAAAGGGTGAAAAGGGTTTCTTCTTGGGGTTTGGAGCAATAGATTAGATTAAAAATTAAGAATGAAAACAGTCCAATTCTAACAAATTCCAAAAATCTGTAATTGGGTTTCTCATTTAACTCAGCTTTACGCCTTTGCGCCTTTGTGGGAAAATTCTTCATTTCTTTATCTCCCAAAACTCCACATTTTCTCCATTTTTAACTACCATCAGCACCTTTTGCCCATCTCTATCAATGATATGGAGATCCCTGATATCACCATTCAGTTTTAGACCATGGTCTCTGTTGTGCCAATATTCGAATGTTCCATCCCCTTTTCCCAAAAGCACCTCCCCATAAGAACCATCATATTGTCCCACTTCCGGCTTTGCTCCTTTGAGATTACCGCCCATAATCAGGTCTTCAATGTCATCACCGTTAAGATCAGTAATCGCAATACTGTACATCCAAGACCTTTGTGACATTCTAGGTAATTCGATAGGGTTGAACCTACCATTGCCTTCATTTATCAGGACAATTGAAGCCAAATTGTTCACTTCCTGAACAACTGCTTTCTCAAGCTCTTCAGGCTTGAAAATATCCTCCATGGTTTGATTATTGTAAGCACTGTATTTCAAATAGCGTTTCTTGATTGACGGTAACTGTCCTTCCAATTGATGTTTCAAAGTAAAGGGAACATGCTTATCTCCCACCTTTTGAACAAAGACATGCTCAACCGAACCATTTTGATCAAAATCATTGACAAACATTTTAATTGACTTTTCCACAGATGCTTTAAATCGGGTATTCAAACCATGATTGCCCAGTACAAAATCAGGTTTCCCATCCCCATTGAAATCACCAACAGCAATAGACTGATACCAGCCTTTAAGGCTCTCCATTTCAGGCATGGCAATTTTTTCAAGTTTCCCTCCTGTATTTCTAAAAAAAGTCGGTGCCATCCATTCACCTATTAAAACAAGGTCTTCTTTTCCATCTCCATCATAATCCGCCACTGCAGCATCCGTTACCAATCCAATTTCTTTAAAATCCGGGGCAAATTGAGTAGTACCATCCGTAAAGTTCCCTTTGCCATCGTTTATCAAAATAAAGCTGTTTGGATTGACGCCATATAAAAACGGAACCACTCTGGAACCCACAAAAAGATCCATAGCTCCGTCTCCGTTGATATCCAATATTTTCACCACAGCTGTACTGTTACGGAAATTTGCCAAACCTGAATTCTGGGCTTTCGTAAAATGGCCTTTACCATTGTTGAGGTAGAGTCTGTCAGCCAAGTCCAAAGCTCCAAATCCGGATTCATTTCCACCTGAAGTGACAAAAAGGTCCAAATGACCATCTCCATTGGCATCAAAAAATACTGCATCAGTATCTTCTGAAACGCGGTCGGACTCAAATACACTTTGGGAAGAGGCTTGGTAACTTCCGTTTCTACTCTGAATAAACAGTTGGCCTGCAAAACCTTTTGCCCCTCCAATATATACATCTTCCAATCCATCTCCGTTGACATCTCCAAAAGCAGCTTTTGGTCCTTCAGTAGACAGCATATGGTAAGTCAACCTATCCCTGTCAAAATCCACCATGGTATTTTCCTGATGACTATAGTCCAACAGTGGTTTGATTTTTGTGAATGTAGGTGCAGGTAATGCCGGAAAAAATTCGAAATCCCCTTGGGTTTCTGCTGCCTCTGCCCAATTTAATGTCAAAATCTGATCCGGCAGAACATCCTTGACGATGCTGATCTGCCCATTAGGCCACCTTACCTGAACCAGATCGATTTTTTCAATATTTCCCAACCCGAAATTAAGCCTGGAATCAACAGAAGATTGAAAGCCCCTATTGGGCATATTTTCCTGATAAAAAATCTGGTCGCCTGCCAACAATCTCACTTGGGTGCCTATAGCCGCAGTATTGGCCCCCTTTCCCTTCAATTCGATCTTCAAGAAACGATTTTCTGGAAAAAACTCCCTGCTCCTGTTTTTGAAAATCAGCACCTCATTGTTGACATTGTTGACGACGAGATCCATAGCTCCGTCATTGTTGAGGTCTCCATAAGATGACCCATTGGAATGAATGGGTTCCCCCATTCCCCATTCATGGACTACGTTTTCAAATACCAAGTCTCCCTTGTTTTTAAAAGCATAATTGGAAACCGGGTTGATCGGCATCGGATCAATCAATGCCTTGTAGTTGACGCCACTTTGGGAAATAATCTTCTTTTTGGTCTCATCATTGTCAATGAAATTCAGATAATCCAGATCAGTGAGGTCCTGGTAAATACCATTGGCCACAAAGATATCTTTCAGCCCATCATTGTCCATATCAAACATCAATGCCGCCCAACTCCAATCTGTCGCCTCTACATTGGCCAAACGGCCCATGTCACTGAAAGTACCATCTCCGTTGTTCACATGAAGCATGTTTCGGGTGTATTGGTAGTGATAATCATGTTCCACATTGAACTGAAATTTATCCCAACTTTCAAAAGTGGTGATCTGTTTGAGCCTTTCTGAAGGTTCAGGTAGCATTTCAGTTACAAAAATATCCAAGTGCCCATTGTTGTTGATGTCTGCTATGTCTGCACCCATGGACGCTGCTGAGGTGGATCTCATAAAATCAGTCAGGCTTTCGGTAAATGTTCCGTTTTGATTATTGATGTATAGATAATCTCTTTCGAAAAAATCATTGGAAATGAAAATATCCATCCATCCGTCCCGATTGACATCGCCTACTGTAATCCCAAGTCCAAAACCAATGACACTTCCATAAATCCCTGCTTCTTCAGAAATATCGGTAAACTTATCTCCATCATTTCTAAAAAACTTGTCACCGCCAACAGGATCTCTTTTGGGCCTTTCATTCTGCATTTTGTTGAAGCTGCCAATGGATTGATAACTGTTGTTGAGCAGATATACGTCCAAGTCCCCATCATTGTCAAAATCAAAAAAAACAGCGTGTGTGGAATATCCTTCATCTGCTAGCCCATAAGCTTCAGCCATTTCGGTAAATGTCCCGTTGCCATTATTAATAAAAAGTTCATTCTGCTTGTTGTCTCCCTGTATATCACCGGAATTGCACACATATATATCCAACAATCCATCTCCATTGACATCTGCCATGGCTACTCCGGTACTCCAAGCACAGGTTCCGGCTACTCCTGCCACTTCGGTCACATCCCTGAATTTGAAATCTCCCTCATTGAGATACAACCTGTTTTGCCCAAGATTGGCAGTGAGGTAAATATCCAAAAGTCCGTCATTGTTGACATCCCCCAATGCTACACCTCCACCATTATAGTAATTCCTATAAGTGAAAATATTGAAGCTTTCATCAAATTGAAGGTCGTTTCTGAATGTCACTCCTGATTCGGAAGAGGGTACTTTCTGAAAAAGTGTGTCCTTTTTCTCTATTTCCGCAGGTTTACATCCCCAAATCAAATTGGTTAAAACTACTATAAAAAAGATATTTCTATTAAACTCCATTTTATCCATTATTAATTTCTGAAATACCTTTTACTCTCATGTCAAGCATTTCTACCCTTACAGTTGTCCTATTTTTAATGAAAATTCTAATCAGTCGGTTTCCATCAATTTTTACCCAAACTCTGATTTGGCCGCTTTTGTCCTTGACTTCAAAAAAGCCAGGACCATACCAATCTTCCATGAGGTCTACAACATCGCTGAGTAACTTTTCATTGGTGGTTTCAGGGGAGGTGGGAGACCATCCTGGATAGCGTAATTCTATAGGCATAAAATAAAGCTTATCATTTTCAAATTCCGGATAAAAAAACATTTCCGTCTCCTTTCCCGATGGCATTTCAGGAGAATATTTTACCTGAAGGACATGAGATCCATTGGTCAATACACCTTTCTTATTCCATTCCCAGCATGTAGTAAAAAAATCCTTTCTCGCCATTCCAAATTTCAAATCAAGAAATAAATTTTCTACTATCCTTCCCGAAGCCAATTCTTGTTCTTTCACTCTTTCATATTCGGTTTTTGGCTGACAGGCCATTACCATATTGAGGAATATTATTAAGTAAAGTATTCTTAGCATTATTAATTTAAGATTTAAGATTTAAGAGTTAGCCAATTCTTTGTATTTTAAATCTAAATAGATTAGAAGTCAAAGAGCATGGACTCATTTTTAACTTAACTTCATTTCTATTCATTAATTACAAAGTAGACAGGTTCATGGTTATTCCTTCCTACGACAATATGACTTCCTTTATTCGTTTTTACATTTTTGATGCTTCTGATTTCCCCTTTGACAAAAAAACCTGATTTTTTTGTGGGAATTACAACAAATCCACCTTCAGAATTGGATACCAAATGCCAGCCGAAACTTCCCATATTGATCCCCAATTCCGGCTTTATTCTACTTTGGTTTCCCCCAAGCAAGACATGAAGTTGACCTGATTCATCGCTAAATGAATGAGTGGCAAATACATGGCTGTATTGAATTTCAGCGGGTAATGCTGCCTTGGCAAAGGTACCATTTCCTTGATTGATAAATAAGCTTGTCTCTAAAGTGTGTACGTCCAATACGATATTTCTTTTCAATATTTCATCTGAAAATAAATCTGACATCTTCTTATCCTTATAGGAATCATAGGTCAGCAACTGCTTTCTCAATCCCGGCAGTTGTTTCAGAAGTGTGGATTTCAGTACCAAAGGGAAAGATTGATCTCCTTCATAGATAGTCATAATCTGTTCAATACTGCCATTTTGATCAAAGTCATTGACATGCAGTTGAAGTGGTTTTTCAGCTGATGCCAAAAGCCGGGAATTCAATCCCATATTGCCTGCTAAAATGTCAAGTTTTCCGTCTCCATTGGCATCAAATACATGAACTGAATTCCATAAGCCTCCTGTATGGTCAAAACCGAAATCAGATGAAACTTCGGCATATCCCTTTGGCCCTTTTTTAAAGATTTTAATCCCCATCCATTCTCCAACTATAACGAATTCATCATTTCCATCTCCGTCCAAATCCCCAATCCAGGCATCCCTAGTCATACCCAGATTTTTAAGTTCCGGCCCTAAAAGATCTGATTTATCCATAAATACCCCATCCCCCTGATTTTCCAACAATAAAACATCTCCAGGTATCCCATAAGCAAATGGAACTGTTCTGGTGCCGACCAGTAAATCGGCCTTTCCATCACCATTATGGTCAAAAGCCTTTACAAATGAGGAGCTCTCAAATCTCAAAGGCAATTTATTTTCTGATTTGACAAAAATGCCCTTTCCATCATTCAGGTAAAGCCTGTCCTGGTAATTGGTGTTTTTATTTCCAAACTCAAGACTTCCACTGAGCACATATAAATCCAAATTACCATCCCCATCTGCATCAAAAAACAAGCCTCCAATATCCTCAGAAAGACTTTCAGCTTCGAAATTTTGAGAATTCTGAAATTGTCCATCGTTTTGCTGAATCCAGACTCCTGATGCCTGACCTCTTGCTCCGGGCAAAAACAAGTCATCCAGTCCGTCATTATTCACATCACCCACCTCAATTACCGGTCCTTCGTTGGATGCCATCATGAAACGTAATCTGTCTCTGTCAAAATCAATGAAATCACTCTCTATATGTTGCCAGGGTATTTGAGGAGAAATTGTATTAAAATAGGTCTTGGAATAGTCTAAATCTGTATCAGCTGCCACTGGGGATGAGCCTGGAAAAAACTCCAACATTTGATCTACGTCGATATCTCTCCACATATCGGCTTTCCCATCTGGCCAAGAAATAAATATGGAATCCAATTTGGTGATTGTTCCCAATCCAAAATGCAACCTATGGTCTACGGATGACATATACCCTTTGACAGGATTATATTCTGCAAAAAAAAGCTGATCACCGGCATATACAGTAACCTGCGTTCCGAACTTTTCTTGTAATTTGAGTTGTAAATAGTGATGACCGTTGATTTCTCTGCTGTTGTTTTTGAAAATAAAAACCTCCCCGTTTAGATTATTGACCACCAAGTCCAAATCCCCGTCATTATCCAGATCAGCATACGCGGCACCGGTTGAAAAAGTCAATTGATCCATCCCTGAATAGGCGGCAATATTTGCAAATTGAAAATCTCCTGAATTTTTAAAGAGAAAATTCTGCTGGGGGACAGAGGGAAATTCATCAATCATTTTGGTCAACAAAACACTGTCCTTTCGGAATTGGGCAATCAGATTCTGATTGTTGACATAATAGTCCACATAATCGAAATCTGTCAAATCTTTAACTATACCATTTGCAACAAAAATATCCTTTAAACCATCATTGTCCATATCAAAAATCAACGCTCCCCAACTCCAATCTGTAGCATGCACACCTGCCTGACGGGCGATTTCCACAAAATGGACCTGATCAGAATCCGGTTTATAACCCATATTCCTTTGTAGGGTATTTCGGGTAAACTGATGGAAATAGCCAGCTTTTACATTTGCCTGATATTTATCCCATTCCTCAAAAGGTGTTTTGGTTTTGACTCTTTCCAGACTTCCAGGAAGCATCTCGGTTACAAATATATCAGGCCATCCATTGTTGTTGAGATCTGCGATATCGGCACCCATAGAACCCATACTGATTTCGTTCATCATCTCTTCCAGGGATTCTGAAAAAGTACCGTCACCATTATTGATATATAGGTAATCTTTCTCAAAAAAATCATTGGAAACATACAGATCCGGCCAACCATCTTTATTTATATCTGATACAGTTACGCCCAAACCATACCCAATGGCGGATCCATAAATACCTGCTGCTTCACTGATATCATTGAATTTACCCTTGTCATTTCTATACAGCTTATTCCCACCGAAAGGATCTCTTACTTCTCTTTGGCCTTCTCTTAGGTCATTGATTCCGATGGATCGGGCAGAGTTATTGAGCAGATACATATCCAAATCCCCGTCTCTATCAAAATCAAAAAAGACTGCATGTTGGGAAAGTCCCTCATCAGCAATTCCAAATTCTTTGGCCCTTTCTGTAAAGGTCAGATTACCATTATTGATGAAAAGTTCATTGTATCTACGGTCTCCTCCAAAAGGGCCTGACTTACACACATAAATATCCAAAAAACCATCTCCATTGACATCTGCCATGCTCACGCCTGTAGACCAAATACCGGGAATTGCCACCCCGGATTTTTCGGTAATATCTTCAAAACGGAAATCTCCTTTGTTCAGGTAAAGTTTGTTTTCTACCTGATTTCCTGCCAAAAAAATATCAACCAATCCATCATTATTGATATCACCTAAGGCTACTCCGGCGCCATTGTAAAAATTTCTAAAAATATATGGATTGAATTTTTCATTATAATCCAGGTCATTCCTGAAATCCACTCCCGTCCATGATTTGTCCATCAACTCAAAAAGCAATCTCTCTTGTCCCGATTTTTTGGCACATCCAAGCAATAAAAACCCGTAAAATACAGTGAGTAAAGATAAACGTGTCAGCAATGACATTTAGATAGATTAATTGGGGTATTC
The DNA here is from genome assembly GCF_900176595.1 of Aquiflexum balticum DSM 16537. Lineage (GTDB taxonomy): Bacteria > Bacteroidota > Bacteroidia > Cytophagales > Cyclobacteriaceae > Aquiflexum > Aquiflexum balticum. The sequence continues at coordinate 1,940,569 of NZ_LT838813.1, read as the reverse complement.
AATAAGTTTCCAACCATGAAGTTATCTATAAAATCAAAAAGAAGCGCACTATTGTGCACTTCTTTTGATATAGCAACTTTGGAATCAAAAATCAATTATATCCAGGATTCTGATTCAAACTTGGATTTGATTGCAATTGGTTCAATGGAATGGGGAATAGGGCTCTTATTGGGTCTGATGTGGGTTTTTCCCACCAAGGGGCATTAAATCTTCCAAACCTGATCAAATCAGATCTTCTCCAGCCTTCCCCAAACATCTCCCGTCCTCTTTCGTCAAGCAGGTTGTCCAAAGTAAGTTCTGTGAAAGGTTCAATTCTTGCTCTTTCTCTTACTTGGTTTACATATTCAAGTCCACCTGCTGCGTTTCCTCTTCTCAGCATCGCTTCTGCTTTCATCAAAAGGACATCAGCGTATCTGAAAATGGGAAAATCGTTATTCAAATGTTGCTGCGCGCCAATTGCATACTCAAATTTATTTACTCTGACTCCAGCCTGCCTAAATGCACCAGGTTCCAACATATTTATTTCGGGAGTAAATATTACTTGAGGTCCATCAGGATCTCCGTCAAATCCTACTTCATCCGACAATGGGGTACCATCCAAAGCAAATTGTAGTCCTTCTAAGAAGCCTTGTTTTCTCAGATCTTCATCCTCATAACTGTTATAAAATTCCTCTAATACAGTGTAACCATTCCAAGGTTGATCAACAAGATTGAAAGTTTTTTGAGACTCATAATGAAGTGTCATTTGAGCAAGGTTAAATCCTTGTCCATTGTTCGCATCATACGGAAGGGTGAACATGTTCTCCACTGAGTTTGCATTTGCCTGGGCAAAATTTGAAAAAAAGCTTGGAGCAAGACTATATGGTCCTTCATTGATAATCACATCCAATGCAGCTTCCGCTTCGGCCCATTTTGCTTGACCAGTATAAACTTCAGCATTCAAGTATAACTTCGCCAAAATCATGTGAGCTGTCCAATAATTCAGATTTATCCTATTATTAGCTTTGGAAAGTTTTTCTGCGTTTTCCAAAATACTCCTCTCTATAAAATCGAAGACTTCTTGTTTGGTATTGTTAGGTGGGGCAGGATTAGTCGTCAATTCGGTAACAATAGGTACATTACCAAAGTTGTCCAATAACCACAAGTAACCCAAAGCTCTCAAAACCGTCATTTCAGCTACCAATTCCTCTACAGTAGGATATTGGCCTATCAGAACGTTACATTCTGCAATCACTCTGTATCCAAAGTTCCAAACACCATTCAATTCGCCATCATCCACATTCCATAGGTGTCGGTGGGCTCGGATCCATGTTCCTCCATCTGCCCAGTCACCACCTTTTTGGGGTATGGCCATTTCATCTGAGGTTACTTCTTGGTAACTATAAAAGCCACCATGTCCCCCATAGGATCCATCTCCCATCAGTACAGAATAGGCAGATTGCTTTAATACTGCGGCAAGCTCAGCAGGAGGATTATTTGCCAGTTGTTCACTGGTAATTCCTGTCAATACCTCTTGTTCTAATTCACAAGCTCCAAAAGTGCATGCCAAAAGCACTCCCAATCCCATTATTTTTATTGATCGTAACATATTTATAATTGAGTTTATGTTATTTAAATGTCAAGGTTAATCCCATGGTCCATATTCTTGGGATAAAATACGTGTTTCTTCTTTCGATTCCAGGGGCTAATTGATCCAACCCGTTATCTGTTGGGTCACCCCATCTCACTTCAGGATCAACCCCCGAAAACTGAGAAATTGTAAAGAGATTCTGGACACCTCCATAAAACCTTAAGTTAGAAATGTTTGGGGATTTAGTAGGTAACACATAACCAATCTGAAGGTTATCCAACCTGATGAAATCTCCTCTTTCTATGTAAAAGTCTGAAATCTGATTTGGAGCATTGGAAATCACCGGGTCAGTTGGAGTGTTTTTGGTTATAACGCTGTTCCAGGTACTATTACCATCTCCTTCATAAAATAACCTATAAGAATTCAACAATTGATGGCCCCATGAGCCTCTCAATAAGAAATTCAAATCCCAGTTACCGTAGAAAAACTGATTGGTAAAACCAAAATCACCAGAAGGTAATGCATTACCCAATTTTTCAAAGCCGGATGGGTCATCGGCAGAAAGAACTGTTGTACCATCCTCAAGTATTCCTACCAGTCTTGGCCCGTAGATGTCACCTACTCTTTCACCCTCCTTGTTCCAGATTATGGGTGCGTTATTCACCCCAGGAGCTCCTGGAACACCTCTTCTGATCTCAGGAAGGCCAATGTCACCTACGCCTATATTTCCAATTGTTGCTCTTTTGTAGATAGTGAACATGGCAGTTGGAGTCCATTTTAATTTGCTACCTAGACTTATCTGGTTGGCACTGGCTAGAAATTCAAATCCTGCACTGCTAAGATCTGCGATGTTTGCCCACACTGTATTGGCGGTAAAGAAATTTCCCGGATCAAATGGATTGGGATTACCTCGACCTACACCAACTTCAAAAAGAAGATCGGATATAGTTCTGGTATAATAATCCATGCTACCGGTAATTTTACCGTTGAACAAAGCATAATCCAAACCCACTGTAAATTCACTGGTAGTTTCCCACTTAAGCTGAGGATTGGGATTGGAAAGCTGTCTTGGAGCAACCCAAACAGAGTTGAGATCTTCAGGATCTAAAGGAATCCTGTTTCCATTCTGAAAAATACCCAAAGCCAATGTTGGAGATGGAGGTAGCTGACCCACCACACCAAATGAGGCTCTTGGCTTGAATTGACTGAAAGGCCCCATATCAAATACCTGGGTCAAGTCAGCACCTGCTGAGAAAGCAGGAAAATATCCTGTTTGGTTTTCTTTACCAAACCCTGAAAATGTCTCAGCCCTCAAAGTAGCAGAAAAGAAATAGGTATTCCTGAAATTGAAATTTGCCCTTCCAAATATAGAGTTCAGTACTGAATTGGTAGCAAAAGAAGAAACATTGGTGTTATTTCCGAATCGGATTCCGCCAGCTCCAAGATTGTCCCAACCTTGGTCAAAAAGAAATTGTCTAACGCCTACATCAAATCCTCTTTCTTTGAAAATTTGGCTTTCACCTCCAACCAAAAAAGTCATTTCCATGCCATCAAAAATTTCCTTTTCATATCTCAAGTTACCTGAAACTACCGTATTGACTCTATCAAAAGTATTCTGACCGGCAGTTCCGTTGTTGGCTCCTCCACCTCCGGGAGCACCATCAAATCTCGATTGAAATCTCCCTGAAAGATTGTTTAGCACATCCTGGGAAAATTGTCCGGAAACAATCAAGTTGTCTGTAATGTCGAATTCTGCTCTATAGGAAAATAGTGCATTTCTTACTTTGACATTATTTTTCCTTGTGTTAATCAATGCAACTGGGTTATTGTTATCAAAACCGGGAGGCTGGAAAAAACCTCCATTTCTAATTCCTGCTTCGGAGTCATCATAAATCGGCATAGTCGGATTAAGGATTGTTGCATATAACAATGCATCGCCCGGAACATCAGTAGCATCAGTGTTAGTGAAGGCAAGGTTCACATTCATGCGCAACCTGTTATTTAATGCACCTTGAGAAAAATTAATTCTCGTATTCAATGTCTCCCTATTGGTTCCTTTTACTACACCATCATTATTTCTATAGTTAACAGAGGCCAAATAAGAAGTGTTTTCAAACCCTCCGGACAACGATGCATTAACGGTTCCGTTCAATGCAGTTTGAAGAATTTCATCTCTCCAGTTGGTATTTGAACCGAAGTCAGAGGTTGCAGGTCTTCTGGAAAGAAATTCTTCTCGATCCAATACAGGAATCAATCCAGTAGCATACTCTGCTGATCCAAAGGTATTTATAGTAACATTAGAATATCCTTGCTTTGAACTTCCTTTTTTAGTAGTAATTAAGATCACACCCGCAGCTCCTCTAGTACCATAAATTGCTGCCGCTGATGCATCTTTCAAAACATCAATAGATTCAATATCATTTGGATCGACTGCATCAATGGAGGCACCAATTACTCCATCCAATACAATAAGAGGTGATGAATTGGCACCAAAAGAAGAAATACCTCTCAACCTAACTGTAGGTTGGGCATTTGGAGACCCACCGGGAGTGGAAATATTTAATCCTGCTACTTTTCCTTGGAGGAGATTCTGCGGATTTGTAAAGTTACCCCTGTTAAATCCTTCAACCCCTACACTCGCTACGGAGGAAGTAATCTCTTTCTTATCCTGAGTGCCATAACCGATTACTACAGCTTCCTGGAGACTTTGGATATCTTCTTCCAATTCTATATTAAAAACTGATTGGTTTCCTATCATCATCTCTATAGGAGTAAAGCCTACAAAGGAAAAAACCAAGGTTTCATCTCCCGGCTGAACGCTGAGAGCAAACCTACCATCCAAATCTGTAGTGGTACCTCGTGTGGTACCCTTGATCAGTACTGTCACGCCCGGAAGCGGATCTTTAAGCGTTGCATCAAGGACAGTTCCGGATACCTCCCTTCCTTGTGCATTTGCCGCAGCAATACTGACGAAAGTCAGCATCACCACCATCATAAATGCTTTCATTTTTTGTAAATAATTTCTCATAGGGTTTGTTGTTTTGAAAAAAACAAAATAGTTTATACAGTTATTTTCAAGTCTAAATTGATTCATTAAAATTAATTTTGCAATTTTTAACAATTGGCTAAGTTGGCTTTTGGCAACTGCCATGTTAACAGAATAATAGTATTTTTCACCAATCGTTAATAAAATCGAATTTTTACTACTGAATTTGCAACCGAAAACGATTGAATTTTTCAAATAGTTAAAATTTTTCAATTTCATTAAAAAAGTGAAAATTGGGGGGCATTTATATTGATTTCTTTGAGAGAGAACAACAGTCTTCCAAAATATCGCATGGTGAAGGCAGAAAAGATTGCAGTGAATCACCCTCTGTTTCTTCCGAAAAAAATCCCTACGATTCACCTTTCCAAAATTGTTTTAGAGAATTACATTTATCTGTTAAAAATTAATTCAAAAATATATTTTACCGTTATTTTTTATAGCATTTCTAATTTTCTAAAAAATCCTATTTCTACCGTGCAACTAAATCCTATCATTTTGTATCTTAGCAATATGAATCCAAATAGAAAAACCAGATTGCAAAAAGAAAGGAAAAAATGGGCCGCCATTTTCCTCCTTTGTTTTTTGATGGTTTCTGTTTTTTCTCAGGATTTTACCAAAAATTCTCTGACAAAACACTTTCTCAATCCCATTTCTATTTTAAAATTGGAACAAGAAAATCCTATACGTTTATTGTTTACCAAATTTTTTTCACCTGAAATTCCGGAAAGATTTAGGGAATGGAGGTAAACTCATGATTTTTTTTTCAGGAATTTAGAAAACTTTTTGTTCAAAGATTGCCTTTCAACTTCACAACATTACTATTAGGAAGATGTACTTAACAGATATTTACATATACCCGATCAAATCTCTTGGCGGAATCCGCCTGAATGAATCAGTACTCGAAGAACGTGGTCTAAAATATGACCGCAGATGGATGCTTGTAGACAAGAACGGGATTTTTTTAACGCAAAGAACACTCCACCAAATGGCTTTAATACAGGTGGAATTGATGGCAGGTGGCCTAAATGTATTTAGAAAAGATGATCCCGAAACCAATATCCTCATTCCTTTTGAACCCAAAACCAAAAAATTGATTCCCGTAGCTGTATGGGATGACACAGTAATCGGACAGTTGGTGGATAATTCTGTAAGCAAATGGTTTACAAATCAACTGAATATAGACTGCGACTTGGTGGTCATGCCGGAATCCACTCAAAGAAAGCTGAATCCCAAATATGCTGTGAACAATGAATCAGTCAGTTTTGCAGATGGCATGCCTTATCTGCTGATCGGACAGGCTTCTTTGGACGACTTGAATACAAAACTTCAAAATCCGGTCCCTATGGATAGGTTCAGACCAAATTTGGTGTTTTCCGGGGGAAAAGCTTTTGAAGAAGATGAGTGGGATAAGGTAAAAATCGGAAAATCACTTTTTAAAATCACCAAACCCTGTGCCAGGTGCGTGATGACCACCATTGACCAAAAAACAGGGATCAAAGGAAAAGAACCGCTCAAAACTTTGGCAAAATACAGAACGGTATCAAACAAAGTCATGTTTGGGCAAAACATGTCACTTTTGGAAGGTCTGACCATCCGGCTTGGGGATACTGTTTCACCCCAATAAAAAAGACCGGAAATATAATCCGGCCTTTTCTTATTTGGCTGAAGTCAATTTTTAAATAATCTGGTACTTTATTTAAGTTTTGGATTATCCTTGAATTTTTGAGTATTTACAGTTTCTAGAAGCTAAAACCTGTAGTCAGTTTAAAGAAAGAATCATTGCCTCCACCATCATACAAATCTGCACCTGCTGAAAATCTGGCAAAAGGTCCTCCTCCAGGTTTGGAAAATTGGATGTAGGGTCCAAACCATTGATAAACATCTGAGGACTCCGCGACATTAGAACCTCCGGTATTGATCAAATGCTCAAAATGTGCCCCAAATGAGAATAAAGGAGAAACTTTATATCCTAGATTGGCCCAATAGTGCAGGTAGGAAAGTGTGGTGCCGGATGTAGGGGCCTCATTTCTCAATGGCGCATAGAATCCACCATAAATTTGCCCTTCGATTTTTTCCTTATCCAAGTTGATGGTCAGGTTAGGCACAATACCATCTCCAAAGACAGCGCTTCCTGCTGTGCCCGAAGAAAGTAGATTACCTCCTAAGACTCCGATCTGAGGATTGATGCTCAATCCTTCGGAGACTTCAAAATTGAGTCCCACGCCAAACTCAGTCCAATTGCCCCAACCTCCGCCGGTTCCACCCGACCAAAGGATCCCGTAAAAAGTAAAATCCATCTTTTCATTGATACTGTAGGCTCCCTGGAAAAATGGATAAAATCCAAAGAACTGATCCGAATTCAGCGAAACATCAAAACTGAATTTTTCTTCTTCTTCTTGTGCATTAGCACCAAACGTTGCGATTGCAAAAACCATAAGGCTCAGCAAGGCACCCTTTTTTGAAAAGGTTGTAAAGTTGTTTTTCATAGGTTTAATAGGTTTTGTAAATAAATAGGTTTGTTTTTAAACCAGCTTAAACATATTTTATGTTGATATACTGATTTAAAGTTTGAAAATTAACAATAATTTTGTTAAATACAATTTTTATTGACTTTTATAGTTAAAAAAACAACCATATTGATAAAAAATTGAAAGTTAATCAACAAACCATCTCAATATTTAGTAAATCAAAAAAGGAAGGCTGTTTGGCCTTCCTTTTTTGATTTATCATTGGAAATTTTTTGTTAACGATAATTTTTGACTGTCTGAACAAAGACTTTTACCATTTCCGGATCTATATCAGGATAAACGCCATGTCCCAAATTAGCAATATGTCTGCTTCCTTTAAACTGATCCATCATGGATATTGTAGCTTCTTCTACTTGCTTGGCGCTTCCATACAAGGCGGCTGGATCCAGGTTTCCCTGAAGGGTTTTATCCGGCCCGATCAATTTTCTGGATTCGGCTATTCCCATATTCCAGTCCAGACCGATGGTTTCACAGTCAAGAAGGGCCATTTCTTCTCTTGCAAAAAACGCCCCTTTTGCAAAAACTGTCTTTGGTACTTCCTGGATAGCTTCGCATATCTGGGAAATATAGGGCAGAGAAAACGCGCTGTAATGATCCGGAGGCAATATCCCAGCCCAGCTGTCAAATACCTGAACGAGGTTTACCCCGGCTTCAATTTGGGATTTGAGATAGTTGATCGTACTATCCGTAATCATTTGAAGAAGCTTATGAGACAATTTAGGCTCGGTATAAAGCATAGCTCTTGCCTTTGAAAAAGTCTTACTCCCTGATCCTTCGATCATGTAGGCAAAAATAGTCCAGGGCGCTCCGGCAAAACCAATTAATGGAACCCTTCCGTTGAGGGCTCTTTTGGTGATTTTTATGGCTTCAATGACATAATTGAGGTCGTCTTTTCCGTCTGCAATCCTCAACTTTTTGATATCTGAATATGATTTGACAGTTTCTGGAAACCATGGACCTCTTTTTTCCACCATTTCATAGGGAAGTCCCATAGCTTCCGGAATCACAAGTATGTCAGAAAATATGATGGCAGCATCCACACCAAGGATGTCAACCGGCTGTATGGTGACTTCCGAGGCCAATTCGGGAGTTTTGGCCAGTTCAATAAAACCACTGACACTTTCCCTTACCGCTCTATATTCCGGCAAAATCCTCCCTGCCTGTCGCATCAACCAAACAGGAGTCCTTTCCACAGGCTGTCCTATGGCGGCTCTTATCAATAAGTCATTTTTCAATTGCATGGGGCAAAGATAGAATTTTAGTAATTATTCAGAGGAGGAAATTATAAAAGAAACTGCTTAAAACGAATCCTCCCACAGACATTACCAAATCTTGGGATTTAGAATACCTGTGGGAGACTGATGATTTTTAATTTTCAAATCTTTAAAAAACCATTTTTGATCCGATTGGATTTAATTTTTGGGTTCGAGTTTGACGAAACTCTCTTCTGTCAAACCTAGCATGTCTATGACAGCATTATAGTCACTGTAATCAATTCTGGCACTACCCAGTTCAGCCGGAACTACCACAACTCTGAATCGCTGATTCCTTGTCCATGAATTATCCAAAACAGTGGGATCAAAAGTTGTTTCCAGAAAAATGGCAAAATCAGCACTGCTGAAATCAAAGTTATATACCAAAGCGCCTTCTTCAAAAAACACCGTTTGAGGAATCATCCTCCAAAGAGTATTTCCGTTTAGCGTCTCCCATCTGATGTAAATCAACACCACATCACTGGAAAAAATCGGAGGATCAAAACTGAATTCCTCTAAAAAACCATTGGCCTCTGTAAAATTAACATCGACTTCAAAGGCTTCTCCCAAAAGTACCTGACCATCTGCACCCGGTACTCCTGGAGGTCCCGGAGGTCCTGTAGGGCCGACACAAGCATGAATGAAGGCCAAGCCTCCAAAGAGTATTATCATCGATAATTTTTTCATAACATTTATTTTAGTGGGTTTGATTTATTATTTAGACGTAGGATTGAATTTTTTGGTTCTTTTTAGTTTTGCTGGGCAAATTTTATTCTTTGTACTATTTACGCTATTCTTTCACCGCTATGACCATAACTTCATCAGGACCTAGAATACGATCTATAAAAATCCTGGGTTCGGGCAAATTATTTTCCCTGGCAAAATCAAGAATTTTGGACTTAACCTTTACCGGGCCGGGCATAACAAAGCGATGGGCCTTTATTCGCGCAACAATAGATTGTTCGGCAGCAAATGTCAACTCCTCCAACGCTTCCTCCTTGCTGACCCATTTTTTTTCCAAACCGACAAAAACCTCCATGGTATCCATTCTCCCCGCCGGTTCAATATAATAAATCGTGTGTATTTGGGATTCCTGATTTTCTTTCTGAATTGCTTCTATTCTGACAAAGGCATCTCTCAAAGCTTCATCTTGCGGTTTACCCCTGAACCTGATGCCTGATAATTCAAGCGTTCCAAGATCCACCAATTCAACTTTGATATCATTGAAACCGCCCATAATCTGGAATAAAAAGAATCCAAATCCAAAAAAGAATACTACGGCAATTCCAATTAAGATTTTTTTCATCCCTTTTAAAACAAATACCTTACCCCTATTCCTCCTTGGAATTTGATATGTCCAAAACTATCCAATAATTCCAAAAATAAGCCAACTTCAGCAAATACACTGATAGGTGAGCTGTCAAAATAGTATTCAGCCCCTCCAAATAAATCCGCCCCAAAATCCACATTGGTTCTTGACTCTCTGAGTAAATCCTGAGAAATCGAAGTATCGGTATACGTATAGTCAACATTTACCGATCTAAGCTGAAGACCTGCGCCTGCATAACCCAAAATATATCCCTGCTCAATCCCCAATTCACTGGTGAAATCCTCGTGATAGGCACTCCTGAAATTGACGGAAATGGAACTTGAAGTACTATGACTTACATAAAAGGCATTTGTACTGGGCCTATTCCTGTCAAAAGCCCTTTGATAATATTGTGCACTGTTGGGACCCGCACTCCCAATCATTCCTTCCAATGAAATCTGATCGTCCAGAAATGTCTTGAAGGTAACTGAAAACGGTTCTCCAAAACGCAATCCTATACCTTGTTCTTGGGCAGCAGCATATAAGGGAATCAATGTCAATACAAAAAGGATAATTTTTTTCAATGTATAGTTGGTTTAATTTGATCTGGAAATTTCAAGCTGCAAAATTAGGACCTTTGTTCAATATGAAGAGAAAAGAAAGGATTTTTTTAAACTGGCTCAATCACCCAAAGCACCATACCAAAAATCAAGTTGAATGATTAACCATTTATCAGACAGATTATTACACCTAAAATGTTTTTTTTCGAATGAAATTCTATTAAATTAATGGGATATTTAATTTGAGCGGTTCAGTAATTTTTAACCCAATTTTTGATGATGGACTTTAAAGAAGACTTATTACAGATGGTATGGAAGTACCAGTATTTTGAAAAAAGGCAATTGACTACAACTGATGGTTTATCCTTGGAAGTGAAAAAAATCGGCTACCACAATTTTTATGAAGGTCCTGATTTTTTGGAAGCCCTTATTAAAATCGGAAATTTGGAGCATTTCGGACATGTGGAAGTCCATAGGAAATCTTCCGATTGGAAAAATCATGCTCACGACTCCGATCAAAGGTATGATGCTGTAATATTACATGTGGTATGGGAAGATGACAAACCGATTCTACGCAATGATGGAAGTCATATCCCCACCTTGGAACTGAAAGGGAAAATCTGGCTTGACGTACTGCGCAACTATGAACGATTGGTGAGCAGTAAGGATGAAATTCTCTGTGGATCAGAGCTAAAGGATTTCCTTCCGATCATCAAATTCTCCATGTTGGAAAAAGCCCTGGTGGAGAGGTTGGAAAAGAAATCCACCCAATTGATCAAGATTTTGGAAGAAATCAAAAATGATTGGGAAGAAGGCACCTACCGATGGCTTTTCCAATGCTTCGGATTCAAAACCAATTCAGAGGCAATGCTCAGACTTGCCGAAAGTATCCCCTACCGGACATTGCAAAAACATGGAAAGCAGTCTGTAGTCATAGAAGCCATCTTGTTGGGTCAGGCTGACTTGATTCCGGAAGATACCAATGATGAATATGGAAAGCACCTAAAAAAAGAATATGATTTTTATCAGAAAAAGTACAGTTTGAAAAAAACAATCCATCATCAGGAATGGAAAATGATGGGAGTAAGACCCCATAATTTCCCTGCTGTCCGTATTGCCCAACTTGCCCAAATTCTTTCCAATAATCCAAACCTTTTTTCATCGGTCAATGATGCTGCCGCATTCAAAAAAGTATTTGAAATCCAAGTACCGGACTACTGGCAGCAACATTTCAGAATCGGAGGTCTTTCCCAGAAAAGACTATCCAAAAAACTAAGCAACAACACTTTAGCCCTTTTAACGATCAATTTCACCGTACCGCTTTGGTATACCTACGGGCAATATCTTCAGGATAGCGAATGGAAAGAAAAATGCTTTGATGTACTTCAGGATCTGGCTGCCGAAGATAATTTTATCATAAGAAAATTTTCATTTCACTCCTGGAAGGCGCAAAATGCTTTTGATTCACAGGGAATGCTGGGACTTTACCATGATTATTGCAAACCAAAAAAATGTCTCGAATGTAAAATCGGACAAAATCTCCTTAAGCCGGGAAGGAATTGGTTTTTGGTTAAAAGTCCGATATACCGTACTTTTGCCATCCGAATACAAAAGACCATGGAAAAACCCGTAATCATACTTGGAGCAAAAGGCATAGCCCACCCTGCATTGGAAATATTCAATAGCAATCAGGTGATCGTTTATGGTTTTTTGGATGAAGATGAGAAATTGCACGGCACAGAAATCAATGTTGTCCCTGTGCTTGGGAACCCTGAGGATGATGGATTCCTAAAATTGATAGGCAAAAAAACCGAAGCATTTGTAGCCGTAGATGATAACAAATATCGTCAGTTTCTGGTCAAAATGCTGATTGATAAGCGGAAAGTTCAACCCATCAATGCCATCCATCAAACGTCTTATATTTCCACTGACGCTGAATTGGGCCACGGGAATTTCATCAATGCCCAAGTCAATATCGGGGCGGGTGCCAAAATCGGAAGTCATTGCATTTTCAATTCCGGTGCCATTGTGGATCACGGTGCTGCCATAGAAGACTTTGTTCAAATAGGTGCAGGCGCTATCGTCAACTCTAACACTACGATCAAAGAGGGGGCATTTATCGGATCCGGGGTGATCATTGTATCCGGCGTTACCTTGGGCAAAAACGCTAGAGTCGGCGCCGGTTCGGTAGTCATCTCAGACGTCAAAGACGGAGAAACCGTCTTCGGAAACCCTGCTGTAAAAATCAAATAAAAGCATCGAATTCATAAAACCGGATTCAACGTCCAAAAAGAAATTACACTCAAAAGAAAGAATCAAGGGCATCTATCCCCCCCAATCTAATATCTATATTCTAATCCCGATAGCTATCGGGACTAAAATCTAAAATAATTCCCACCAAAACACCCTGCTTGAAACAGGGCTTCAGTTATGGAAAACAAACAATACAAAATCCTACTCTATTATTGCTATGCCGAGATTGAAGATACCGAGGCATACCGTGAAGAACACCACCTGTTCTGCATTGAAAACAACATCATGGGCCGAATCATCATTTCTCCTGAAGGGCTGAACGGTACCGTTTCCGGTCTGAAAGAAGATTGCGAAAAATACATGGCCTATATTCATTCGGATCCCCGCTTTGCAAAAACAGAATTTAAAATCGATACCCATGACAGCCACGCATTTGCAAAAATACATGTGCGTGTAAAGCCGGAGATTGTACACAGTAGTCTTAGGCACCTCGATCCAAATATCAAGACCGGAAAACACCTAGAACCTGAGGAATTCAAAGCCTTGAAAGATCAGGATGATGTGGTGATTTTGGATGTGAGATCAAATTATGAACACGAATTGGGCAGATTCAAAAATGCCCTTACTTTGGATATTGAGAATTTCCGCGATTTCCCGGAAAAGGTGAAAGAATTGGAACACCTCAAAAACAAAAAAGTATTGACTTATTGTACAGGTGGGATCAAATGCGAAAAAGCCTCAGCCTTCCTGCTTGAACAAGGCTTTAAAGATGTATATCAGCTTCATGGCGGAATCATCAAGTATGGCCTGGAGGCCGGTGGAGAGGATTTTGAAGGAAAATGCTACGTTTTTGACAACAGAATTGCTGTAGAGGTCAACAAGGTCAATCCCAAGATTATTTCCACATGTCATATTTGCGGCACAGAAAGTGACCGCATGGTCAATTGCGCCAACCCGAGCTGTAACGAACATTTGCCCATCTGCGAAAAATGCGGCTGGGAAATGGATGGTGCCTGTTCTGTCGCATGCAAAGAGCATCCTGAAAAAAGGCCTTACAACGGAACTGGCTATTATCAGAAAAACACCAATGGTTATAACCCATTTAAAGGATTGCTGAGAAGGCAGGATAAGGATAAAGTAAAACAATCGATTCATGAGCAAAAGGATACCGGAGTCAGAACTGATCATCAATCCTGATGGAAGCATTTATCATTTGAATTTGAAGCCAGAACACCTGGCTTCAACTATTATTGCTGTAGGTGATCCTGACAGGGTTCAGAAAGTGTCCCAATATTTTGATGAGATTGAATTTTCAATTTCGAAAAGAGAGTTTGTTACCCACACCGGTATTTACAAAGGAAAAAGGTTGACAGTCATCAGTACCGGTATGGGAACCGACAATATCGAGATTTTCATGACTGAAATAGATGCCCTAGTCAATATTGATCTGACAACCCGTATCCCCAAAAATAATCACACCAGTCTGGATATCATCCGGATAGGTACTTCAGGAAGCATGCAGGCAGAAATACCTTACGGATCTCTTTTGGCTTCTGTTTTTGGAATTGGTCTCGATACTTTAATGACTTATTATATCACTGATTTTTCTGATTTTGAGAGAAGTGTCAGCAGAGAAATCCGGGAAAAACTGAATCTTCCATTTACGCCCTATTGTGTAGAAGGCTCACAAAAATTATTGAACCTATTGGGTAATGATCTCATCAAAGGAAATACAGTAACCTGCCCTGGATTTTTTGGGCCTCAGGGCCGGGAAGTCCGGCTAAAACCTGCTATTCCAAATATCATTGAACAACTCTCCGCCATCAATCTTGATGGTTTCAGACTGACAAATTTTGAAATGGAAACTGCAGGATATTATGCCATGGGGAGAATGCTTGGTCATGAAATGCTTAGTTTGAATGCCATCGTTGCCAACAGAATCACCCAAGAATTTGCCAAAGACTCTTATAACATAGTGGACCAACTGATTGTCCAAACATTAGAGAAATTAGCAGAAAAGTGATCCGATCAGGAATTGTGCTTTTCAAAAAATTGGTCGGCACCTAAATGTAAGTGATCCCAATCCCTGTAATCAATCTGTTGGATCAATTTGCTGAGAGTTTCCAAAAATTCATTTTGTTGGGTATACACTCCAAAAATGGCGTCCTTTTTATTCACTAGAAATATCCTGCTGTTCTCAAAAACCTTTACCAAACAATCCCATTGTGATAAAATCAAAAGTTCATCTTTGTCGGCGAGGGTTTTAATTATTTTGAATTTCCCAAAAGTACATTCAATATTCATGGCTAAAAGATTTACATACAAAATCAAAAATACAATATTTAAATAACAAAACCACAACCATTTAATTACACTAAAAAATCTTATTATTGAAATATTTAAAAAATTAATGGATTTTGCCTTGTTTTTATTTTTTTGTCAGCCCCCCTATTTTTTTTACAAAAGTCAAAAATTCTGTCTTTTACCGATTTGTCAAGTTTCCTGATACCACTCATGTATCCTATTCACAGCCTACAAAAAAATTAATTGTATATACATATAAATTCCAAACCAAACAGGTTCACGGTCGTTCCCCATATGGAGCATGGGTATAGAATATAAATAAAATATTCTACCCATTATTAGCATTATTGAAATAAAACCATTTAAAATGAAACCTCTTTTACCTTATTTATTGTCAGCTTTTTTCCTTTTCACATTCACAGATGCCATCTCGCAATCCTTTACCATCAAAGGGAAAATTTTAGATAGAGATTCCAATCAGGCTTTAGAATTTGCAAATATCGCTTTGCTTATGCCAAATGATTCCTCTTTGGTAACGGGAAGTATAAGTGACCTTGACGGCACATTCCTTATGAATGCAGAGAAAGGAACCTACTTGCTTCGGGCCGGATTTATTGGCTACGAAAGTTTAATCAAAGAAATAGCAGTCGGTGAAAAAAACGTCCTGAACCTTGGCGATTTGATCATTGGAAAAGATGCTACCAACCTTCAGGAAGTCGTAGTCGAGGGAGTATCTTCAATTTTTACGAGTGATATTGATAAAAGAACTTACAATGTGGAAAACAGTATTGTAGCAGAAGGGGCTACAGCTGCTGAACTTTTAGGAACCTTACCCTCCATACAGGTAGATGAGGAAGGGGGGATTTCTATGAGAGGAAGTGGGGAAGTTTTGATTTATATCAATGGCAGGCCTTCAAACTTGTCCTCCTCGGATACGGATAACATTCTTTCCCAATTTCCTGCAAACAGTATAAAATCGGTAGAATTGATCACCAACCCATCTTCGAGATATGATGCAGCAGGCGTGGGCGGTATCATTAATATTATTTTGAAAAAGAATCAGGACCTGGGATTTAACGGTCAGGTCAATGCCTCGGTAGGAACAAGAGATAAATATCAAGCCGGAATCAATCTTAACTACAGAACCGATAAGGTCAATTACTATACGGCATTTGACTTTCAGGACAGAAGAAGATACAGGATAGCCGAAGGAAGAAGAGAGAATTTTGTCCCTGGTATTTCCAGATATCTGGATGAAGAAGGTGATGAAATTGAAAATAGAAGGGGCTCCCTATTCCGGACAGGAATGGACTACAACTTTACAGAAAATTCCGTTCTGGGTGTTTATGCTCAGGCAAATTTTGGGAGCGAAACAGAAGATGAAATCACGATACAAAGAAACCTGAATATTAACAATGAATTGGACAGTGTTTTCAGTAGAGATCGATTTGAAAGCAGTGACAGGTTAAATTTCGAAACTGGAATCAATTATACTTTAGATCTTGATTCCTCAGGCCAAAGGTTATATACTTCTTTTTCTTACGCCTTCGACAACAGAGATCAATCTCAGTTCACCGAACAATCTTTCTACAACTCCTTGAATGAATTTGTTCCTGAAAACAGTTTGGTTCAATTGGACGAAAGTCTAAGGGAAAGCAATTTTGCTATAATTCAAATGGATTATGAAAAATCTCTTGGAGACAACGGCAAAATAGAAGCTGGATTAAAGGGTACATTCGGCCAATGGAAAAGGGATCAGTCCTTTTCTCAGGGAATCGCTTCTGATGATTTTCTGCCCGTTCCAATTGACACATTGAGCGATACCTATACATTCGATGAGGATGTTTATGCTTCTTACATGATTTATCGAAACAGGATCAACAAGTTTGGATATCAGATCGGTCTGAGAGGAGAGTACACGCGGACATTGGGTTTATTGGAAAGTTCCGGTGAAGAATTTGTCAATAATTATTTCAATCTTTTTCCAAGTGTATATACCACCTATAATCTGGGTGAAGAACAGGAAATATCAGTCAATTACAGCAGGAGAATTTCAAGACCAAATATCTGGTCACTTTCACCCATATACAATCTAAGAGACCAGCTGAATTTTTCGGTGGGAAATCCCAACCTGCAACCTGAATTGACGGATAGCTATGAAATCGGCTATATGAAGGGTTGGTCAAAGTACCTGTTGAACGCAACAGTCTACCATAGGTATTCCACCAATGTCCAAACAAGAATCATTACGCTGCTCGATGATAATATCACGGTACAAAGCAGAGAAAATGCCAATATCCGAAAAAGTACAGGTTTGGAATTGGTAAATCAGATCCAAGTAACTGACTGGTTTGATTTGGCTTTAACGGGTAACTTCTTTTACTCAGAGATTTTCGGAGATAATCTGGGAGAAGGATTCAACAATTCTAATTTCAGCTGGACCATGAATTTATTGTCCACTATGGCTATTCCCAACTTATTTTCTGTACAGGTACAGGGAAGCTACAGAGGTCCAATTGTATTCCCACAAGGTGAGATTGAACCCTATTGGGGG
This sequence comes from Aquiflexum balticum DSM 16537, assembly GCF_900176595.1. Classification (GTDB taxonomy): domain Bacteria; phylum Bacteroidota; class Bacteroidia; order Cytophagales; family Cyclobacteriaceae; genus Aquiflexum; species Aquiflexum balticum. Next base: position 1,923,192 of record NZ_LT838813.1, on the reverse strand, counting down.
CTGAATATCGGATTGAGAAAGGACATTCTGAACAAAAAAGCAACGATTAGCCTCAATGTAAGTGATGTTTTCAATACCCAGATCTTTAGAATCAAAACTGTCGACTCCCGTTTTGTATATAACAGGGCCTTCAACAGGGAAACAAGAATAGGAACACTTGGATTCACCTATAGATTTGGAGGATTCCGGGATAAAAACGGTAAAAGAGAAGGCGGAAGGGAAGATATGGAAGATATGGATTTTTAAATTTCAATCCTCAAAATCAGAATTCAAACCTCCAGTTAACTATATATCTGGAGGTTTTTTTATTTTTAGGCTTCAATCAAAAATCTATTGAACTTACCTTAAACCAATTCATTTTTTTGGCCATCAATCACATACAAATGAATCCTGAAAATAATCTCCCTGAAAAAGTTATTTCAGAACTTAAATCGGTCTCGGATAAGGAGAAAGCATTATTCCTCCCACGTTTTTTCAAAACCGGAAAAGGTGAATACGGTGAAGGCGATCATTTTTTGGGTATTCAAGTTCCTCAGCAAAGAATAATCGCCAAAAAATTCTTACCGGCAATCGAGGAAAAGGACCTGAAAACATTGATTGCCTCTCCGTTTCATGAGGTAAGATTAACAGCCCTTTTTATGCTCGTCGCAAAATTTGAAAAATCAAAATCCGGGGAGGAAAAAAGGTTGTGGGTGGATTTTTATTTAAACAATAGAAGCTTTGTCAATAACTGGGATTTGGTAGACAGTTCGGCCCATCAGATTTTGGGTTCATGGCTTTACGACAAAGACAGAACACCGCTTTACGAACTTGCCAATTCAAATAATCTCTGGGATCAGCGTATGGCCATTATCAGTACCTACTATTTTATCCGCAAAAATGATTTTGAAGACACGCTCAAAATAGCTGAAATATTACTATTCCACCCCCATGACCTGATTCACAAGGCTGTAGGATGGATGCTGAGAGAAGTTGGCAAAAGGGACTTTGAAACCGAATATGGTTTTTTGGAGAAGCACTATAAAAAAATGCCCAGAACAATGCTCAGATATGCCATAGAGAAATTTGAGCCTCAGGTCAGAGAAATGTTTTTGGCCAAATAGCCATTCCTTCTTGATAATTTTTCTAAATTAGTGAATTCACCAAAATCCAGAATCTCATGAAAGCCTCTGTCTTATTTTTCCTGATTGTTTTAATAGCATTTCCTGCATTTTCCCAAACCATTCCCAGCAAAGATATCCAGATCAAAACTGCCCTTATGGCGGCACCTGAGGATAAAAGAGAAGGCGCAATGGTCTACGGTTATAATGAAAAAGGAGAATTCATAGTGTTGAGAAAAGGGACCAATGAATTGGTCTGTCTGACTGATGACCCGAACAGCCCGGGCTTCAATGCCTCTTGCTACCATGTGGGATTGGAACCATTTATGGAAAGAGGTAGAGAATTGAAAAAAGAAGGTAAAAATTTCAAAGAGATATTTGATATCCGCGAGGAAGAAGTCAAAAGCGGTAAACTCAAAATGCCCAAAGACGGTGCAACACTTTTTGTACTTTCCGCTGATGCTGAAAATTACGACCTCAAGACCGGAGAAGTCAAAGATTCTTATCTCCGCTACGTGGTCTATATCCCTTGGGCCACTGAAGCAAGCACTGGCCTGCCCCTGAAACCATCAGGCCCGGCTATGCCCTGGATAATGGACCCGGGTACCCATAGGGCTCATATTATGATCAATCCGCCGAGGGATTAAAGGGGTGAGAATTTCTAGTTTTATCTTGGGTTGAAAATGATTATTCAAAACTTACCCTGATAAACCCCATCTCATCATCTAAGTTTACAAATACCCACAACATCCCGTCCTTGACAAAATATTTGGACAATGGGAGCCCGTTGAGTTCCGGTATTGGCATTTCATCAAGAAGCTTGAAGTCGGCATCAAAGACACTAAGGTACACCTCGCTGTTGCTGATTTCAGGTAAAAGCCATCCCATACGTTCTTCTTCCCCATATTGCGTAGAGGAAGAAAACCGGTAATATCGTTGATGCTTTGCGTCCCAGACCAACCTTCCAAAACTTACCTGCCCAAGGTAGTACTGAAGGGCATTCTTCCTATCATCGGTGGAATTGACCAAATCCCCTTCAGTGGTAAGCGTTACCTTGCTAGGTGTATATGCAGCAGTATAATTGACGGCTTGAAGGGAATCACCGTGTGGAGAAAACACATAAAAATCATTGGCAAACTCATGGGATACAATGATTTTATCCTTTTGGCTGTTGATGTTGACTCTGGGTGCCCAATGATTATAAGTAGAAAGGTCTCCTAAGGTGTATGTTTTATAATTATCATTGGGATCTATATCAATTATAGCTATCCTATTTTGGGATGCGTCCAATTTTTTTAAAATCACAGAATTTTTGGTGTAATTGACAAATAAGGAAAAAGCCGACTCGGGGAAATTAGGGTTGATCACTTGTATATAAAATTTTTCTTCATCCAATATCCCTCCTTCTTCGGGAGAGACATTGGACCAGTCAATCTTTTTGAGCAGTTCACCTTCCAAGTTAAAGATACCGGCCTTTTCTCCAGACAGGAACAACTGCCCCTCCCGGACACCTTTGATATCCGAAATCCAAAACCCTGTTCCGTCCGGTCCTTCCTGTTGCAATGGGAAAGTCCCTACCCATTCTAATTGGTCCAGATCAATTTTTTCGATACTGTGCGAATGTTTATTGAAATTGTACAAAAACCCGTCAACTTCACTGTAGTCTGCCACTCTGAGTTCATACTCTAAATACAAAATTTCCCCTTTGGCGTCCACAGTCACGGTATCAACGCTATAACTGAATGTATCAACCGTGATGTCTTCTCCCGGCTTTCCGCAGGAAAAACTTGCAATCAGTAGAATGGGGAGTAAGAATCGATTGGGCATTTGATTTAACTTGGGTTAAAAGTGGTAATAATATTTAAAAGCTTTGCTGAGAAATAATGATGGTAAACTTATTCAATTTAGGGATGGAAATCTAGGGGAGTAAATGGGATTAACCAATTTTAACCCCATTTCTTAATCTGGTTTTCTATCTCCTTTCTAGTCTTTGCACCCGCATACATGGTATTCATAGTAAAAAGCTTTTTAATCGTAGAAAGTGCTCTGGCTTTAGAACAAACACCATTATCAACCAATAAGTCAAATATCCACAAAAGTCCATGATATTCTAAAGCATGACTTTCTGCACATTTTCTTACAAGTTTATCACTCCTGACTTCCGCAGGTAATTCACGGTAATTTTTTAAGTTATTGATTTTCAATGTTTAAGAATTTTTATATTTTGGTTTTGGGTGTCCCAGAGCATGATTTTATTAAATTAGTCCATGTTTGTTCGCAAAAAGCCAAATAAAAGTGGACTTGTCAGTGTACAGGTAATAGATAAAAGCCAAGGGAAATATAAGGTTCTAAAGACCATTGGCTCAAGTAAAGATACCTTAGAAATTGAGCGTCTGGTTGCCGAAGGTAAAAGTTATGCTCAAAAACAAATGGGGCTTCAGGAGATCGACTTTACCGATCACAGGAGGATATTTACTGATGTGCTGTCTTCAATCAGTTCGCATAAGCTTGTGGGCATACAGTATGTTTTGGGGAAGATATTTGATGATATTGGTTTTACTCAGATCAATGAGGAGCTTTTCAAAGATCTTGTGTTATACCGTCTGGTTTACCCTAAAAGCAAGCTTAAAACAACAGAATATCTTTACCGTTACGAACAGAAGTCTTACTCCGAAGACGACATTTACCGCTTTATGGATAGGCTGCATTCCAGGTATAAGGATCTGGTCCAAAAGATCAGCTTTGAACATACCCTGCAAGTTTTGGACGGTGGCATCCACGCGGTTTTTTATGATGTTACAACCATCTACTTTGAAATAGAAAAAGAGGATGATATCAGAAAGCCCGGGTTTTCAAAAGACGGGAAGCACAAACATCCCCAGATTGTACTGGGTTTGCTGGTGAGCAAAGACGCATATCCATTGGCTTATGATATTTTTGAGGGAAACAAATACGAGGGGGATACATTCCTTCCCATTCTGGAGGGCTTCCGCATGAAATACAATTTTGAAAAGCTCACAGTTGTTGCAGATGCAGGCCTTCTTTCAAACAAAAATGTGCAGGAACTTGTCGAAAAAGGCTACGAGTTTATTTTGGGAGCAAGGATTAAAAAATGAAAAAGAATCTGTCAAAAAAGAAATCCTGGGGCTTGACTTCGAAAAAGACCAGAGCAGGGCAATTAAGAAAGAAGGTATGACCTTGGTCGTTACCTATTCGCAAGACCGGGCAAAAAAGGATCGGTACAATAGGGAAAGAGGTGTCAAAAGGCTAGAAATGCAGTTGAAATCGGGGAAACTTACCAAGTCGAGTATCAATAACAAAGGCTACAACAAATTTCTTAGAATGGAAGGTGAAGTGGCGTTGGCACTTGACCAGGAAAAAGTGGATATGGACGCAAAATGGGATGGGCTCAAGGGATACTTGACCAACTCAACTATGACCAAAGAGGAAGTTCTGGAAAACTACCGCCACCTTTGGCAGATAGAGAAAGCATTCCGGGTTGCAAAAAACGAATTGAAAATAAGGCCTGTTTTCCACCATAAAAGGGAAAGAATAGAGGCCCATATATGCCTGAATTTTACGGCATACAAAGTGTACAAAGAACTTGACAGGATACTCAAATCCAAAAAGGCCGGATTAAGCCCCGAAAATGTAATCGAGATCATACAGAACATCCATGAAATAGGTTTGGTCACCCCAAACAAGGAAGTCATCAAGAAAACAATAATCCTTACCGAAGAACAGAAATCAGTACAAGAAATATTCGGATTTTAATCAGGGTGTCCCAGTGCGGAAGTCAGGAATAAGTCAAATATCCACAAAAGTCCATGATATTCTAAAGCATGACTTTCTGCACATTTTCTTACAAGTTTATCACTGCTCAACACAATAGCATTTCCCAATTCCAAGGCGATGTAAATGACGGATCTATCCTCGGGAGATAGACCTCTGGGGAAGGCAATTTTTTCCATTTTTGAAAAATCCTGGTCATCAAGGTTACGTACGATAAGCTTTCTCCCATCTTGGTATGCTGCCAACACCTGTTTTTGCTCTTGGAATAATTCATTCATAACCTCAACTGTTGTATGAAGCTCCAAGTCCAATTGAAAAAAGTCAGATATCAAATCCAAATCAATCAGATCTATAAAAATACCGGCATCTGTGACAGCAATCCTCATCAGATGACCATATTTTCCTTCCTAAACTCAGCCAATTTCTGATTTTTCAAAGCGGCTGCCTTACTGATGCTGATATACTCCTCCGCTAAAGCCCTGAACAAAAGCTGAGAAAAACGATTAGAATGCTCCATTCCTTCATAATCCACCGGTTCAGTTACCCGAAATCCCAGCTGATTGAAAACTATGTAGAATTGCTTGAGGTAATTTTCAGAGATCAGCCCGAGTTTTTTAGCCCGATAAACTAATGCCTGCATAGAAATACCATATTGCTGCTTGATGGCTCCCAACTCATTCATGGACAATTTGCTTCTTTTTCCTCCCAGTTCTTCTCTTAAGGTATCCTCGGGGATCAACATCGCAGCTGCAAAAGCATGGCAGAACTTTTCCTTTTGCTTTTCTTTGTATCCATTGACATCAAGAAGCAAGTGTCCTAGTTCATGTAAGGCAGTGAAGCGCTTCCGGTCAAGCTTATGCTCAAACTTGGCTTTATTGAGTACGATTAAGGGAATATCTTTTCCATTCACCCAAGTTGCAAAACCATCAAATGACTCCTCAGAATCAATTTCTATCACTTTGACATGATGATCTTCCAAAAGCTCGATCACATTGGAAATGGCATCGATTCCCAGGCCCCAAGCATATCTTAAGGTTTCAGTAGCTTTTTCAATATCCTCTAGAGAATTAATTGCCATTCCATCAAGCGGGTTGTGGAACTTGGTTTCTATGCCCAATATTTCCTCTAACTCGATGTAGCGGCTCAGTTCATTTTTGGCTATTTCTACAATCCTATTTTTCTCTTTGACTGGGTAGGAATCCAGTTTCTTAAACTCTATTTCCCCAAATTCTATGACAGTATCGGCATGAAAATAGTCCGGCCTGACATGCAGGGCTTCTGCCAATAGACCGATCATTTCTGAGTCAGGAATTACCTGCCCCTGCTCATACTTGCTGAGTGCTTGTTTGGTTATACGATTCTCTATCCGGTCTGCCAGACCTTGCAAAGATAAGCCATTCATCAAACGGGCTGATTTGAGACGGGAGGCGAGGTATTTCATTGGTTATAAGCAGTTTGATCTTTTGTAAAAATATGTATTTTGGTTGACAAAATATATTTTTTATCAAAACTTGTCAACCAGTATTCTGGATTGAAAAAAAGAAAGTAAGATATTTCATGGCTTGTTGAGGCATATTGTATTATTTTACGTTTCAGAATACAAGTCATATTATTTTTCTACTCTTGAAGACAACAACCTACAATATTGAAAGAATAAATCACCTGATCCAACAATACCAGTTGGGCAAGGAAGAGTTTTTGACTTTAATAAGTGAGGGATTAAAACATTCGTTGACTTGGGAAGCTGTTTTCAAGGAAGAAATACAGATCAATCATCTTAAGCGGATAGATAAGATTTTCAGGAAAGGGCTCTCTTATTACCTAGATCCAACTCCACCGATAACGAGTAAGGAGTCAAGTATTTTTTTTCGAAAAGAAAAATTCGGAACAAATCTAAATCTCGCCGCAAAGAAAATTGTGAATCAGTTTGAAGAGCTCAAGATTTCTCTTTCTGGATTAGCTAAGCTCTCTGATATCAATTTAGAAAGAAAACTCCCTGTTTTAAGCAATCAGGATAATCCAGCTTTGGTAGCAAATAAGATACGTGAACAATTGATGCCCCGCTCCAAAAAAGACCCAAAGAAATTTCTCAATGCCTTAATTGATAAATTTGCTGAGTACAATATTTTGGTCTTTGAATATGTAGAGCATCCCTCTTTAAAGGAAAAAACCAATATTGACGGATTCTTTTTACAGCCTAATGTCATTGTATTGAGGAGAAATCAGGATTATTTCAAAAGAGAAATTTTTACCCTTGCACACGAACTTGGTCATTATCTTCTGAATCAAGAAGAGATAGAATCCATGGATTACGATCAAATGGCTTTTGGGAAAATTAATAAGGTAGAGGCATGGTGTAATAATTTTGCTTTTGCCTTTTTAGCAGGCCCTCAGCTTCCTGTTTTGGATAAATTGCCCAATGTTACTCTGCGAAACGATTACAATTTTAATGAAATCAAAACCATTTCGGATCAAACCCATTTGTGCTTTACAGCCATCCTGACTTATCTGGTTAAAAAAGGTAAAGTCAGTGGAGCCATTTATGCCAAAATGAGAAGCGATCAGGAGGAAGAACTCCGGAAGAGAAAAGAAGAAGACAAAAAGAAGCGGGAACTGGAAAAGGAAATGGGTAAAGCCTCCATCGCAAGTTTGGCTAAACCCATTAAATCCCCATTATTTGTTTCCACCATACAGTCTGCGTTTTTTGATGGGGTAATTAATGAGTATGAGTTGTGCAAAACACTAAACCTCAAGCCAAACCAACTTGAAAAATACCTTAGATGAAGGCAATAATCGATACCAGTTCCCTTTTGAGTTTGGTTCGGTATTACCTGCCTTTTGACAATCATGGCATACTTTTTAATCTAATCAGGAAAAAAATTGAAATAGGGGAAATAGTAATACTAGATGCGGTTTTGCAAGAATGTAGATTTGTTTCTAAAAAGATTGTGGTCAATAATCTCACCTATTTGATTGACAAAGAGTTTCAGAAGACTTTTCAAGTACCTGTAAAGACAGATGAGCTAATTCCCCTAGCTCCACAAAGGTTTTTGAATATGTTGAAAAACCAATTCGCGATTCCTGGTCAGTTGAAACGATTAACCGATGCAGAGTTCGAAGTTCAAAAGTCTAGGTTTTTGGAATCAGCCGATGCAAAAATGATCATGCATTGTCAGTACATGATGAAGGATTTTCCTGATGAAGATGTTTTTATTGTAACAGAGGAAAGCAATTCAGAAAATGATCTTAAGCTATTCAAAAAAATCCCTGCGATCTGTCAAACTTTAGAAATCTCGGTACTTGACCTACCTGAACTTTTGAGCAAGTTTTCTGAATTGGACCTTGGATTTAACTTTAAAAAATAAATTTGCCCTTACCCTCTCAGAAAGCTGGTGGAAAACCAGACCCTTCCACAAGCGCTACGAGCAATCCGGCCGATATAGCTTAATCCTCAGCATTGAAACAGCCTCAGAAGATATCCTGCACCGATTTTGAATGAATTGAAGGTGGGGGTTGATATTACCTAATCATATTGTTACATTCACATTGATTATAATACGCTTTTGAGTCCTGATGCTGAACTAAAACAGTTTTTATCCTCCTCTCCCCTTCATCAAAAAATTGAAGTCAGCCACTACCATTTCAATCTACTTCGTCCAGATTCTTTAAAAGGTTTAGGATTAAAGCTTAAATGTAAAAGTGAAAATGATTATCACACTTTTAAAATTGATTATAGCGACGATAGTATTGCCAACAAATTACCAGGCAGTTATTGCTCCAAAGGGCTGATTTTTTCCACAAAAGTCAATGTAATTATCAATGCTCCAGAAGAAATATAAGTAATATACTTTTCAAAATCATCATCACTCTTTGACTTTTGTTCAAGAACGGATTGTCTATATTCTATCCATTCCTGATCTGCCCTTCTCTTTTTGCCCATTATTCTGAACTACATTTTGATATTATAAGATTAATCAATTTTACTCCCAGCCTTATCCCTCAACAACTGAGTAATATCAATCGGTGGTAACAGATACCCACCCATAGGGCCCAAGTTGGTGATTTGGTAGATGATGTTTCGGAGATTGTTGATCATCATGTTCAGCGTAGAAAACTGGGTCAAGTTGTTTTTAAGATTCTCTTCGAGTTCTTCCGGATTTTGAATACGGAAGGTACCTCCGCCTTCTACCATGATTTTGTACCCAGATAATGTATCATCTTCTCCAGAATTGACTTGAATTATTGTGAATAACTGGATCTCCTGTTCGTCTTCATTGTTTCGAAGACCAAAATCAATATCCACTGAATAGGATTGAAACAACTCCTTGACATCAAGTTCTACTTCTTCTGGAACAACAAACTCAACATGCGATTCCAATAACTTGAAATCCAACAATTGTAATGGGGAAAATTTCGCTTTCATCCTGCCATGGCAATTACATCCTGATCAGCATGACTTACTGCCATTACTATTTGAGGATTGGTGATTTGATTTTTTAATTTGAAGTATTCTTGGGTATTAGTCCAGCGCTGATGATAGGCGATCATTTCTTCTTTTAGACTTGCTTCAAAAGCTTCCTCTGTAGTAACAAACTCATCCTCGGTCAGAACAGCATGGATTTTTATTCCCAGAACCTTTTCAAGCTTATCTATGGTCGAAAACTTAAAGTCACCTTGACCCTTGATCCATTTGCTGACCTGCTGAGGCGTGACTTCCAGTTCTCTGGCAAGCTGTGCTTGACTCCATCCCTTGTCTTCTAATGCATCCAAAAGCCTTAAAGCAACTTTAGCAGCTTGTCTAAGAGTTGCTTTGTTGGCTTTCCGAAATTCTACTTTTTCCCTCCAACTAGAAGCAGGGGTTTCGGAAGCTAGTGCTTTGATTTTTTCTTCGGTCTTATTCATCGTTGTCAAGGTCTAGGTAAACAAATTCAGGAGTTTCACCATCTTCTTGGAGATATTTTTTAACCCATTCCAATTTATGTAACTCCAATTTGGTGTGAGGCCTATCAGCCATTTGGTGGGTTAGTTTGATGGCTCCTCCAGTAATAACGAAAGAGGAACCGTACCGGATGGCATATATGCGTAAAAATGAATTGCTTTGGGGGCCATAGGCTTTTAATGCTTGTAGTGGATAAATTTTCTCTTTCTCTCTGTTTTCCAGAGGCTTAAAGTAATCAGCTAGGGATTTTCCAGTCCTATCCTCTGCCATCTTATAAAGCAATTCGAATAAGGCATCTGCGTCTTCGATTGTCTGCAGTACGATTTTGCTAAGTTTGGCTTTAGGATAGTAGCTCTCATAATCTTTCTTATACTTCTTGAAGAACTCCCTAAGAAACGCTACATCTGACCATTGCTCTTGTAGTATCTCAAGCGAATCTAAGTCCTCTCCTTCATACTTCACGGCAAAGAGGCTTTCCTTAGAGAATTCAAAGATACTGACAATTTTCATATTATCAACCTGTAGGTTTATGTTTTTGTTTTCAACCGATAACGCAACTGTTCCTCCGCCGCCATCAACCCCTCTCCTTCCTCCACCACATACTCCTTCACCTCCCGCTCCACCAGCTCCCCCCGAAAAGCCTTCGCCAATATCGCCTGAGGCATTTGATCAATCTTGACTTTTAAGGAACCATACCGGGATTCGATTTTGTCGGCTAGGGAGAAAAGGGCATCTATCTGAGTCACGATTTCTTTTTGTTCTTCCTGTGATGGACTTGGAGTTGGAAAAACTCTGGCCTTTTTGATTCCAAACGCAGGTTGTGAAGTAGCCTTTGCTCCCTCCTTTAGAAGTTTGTTTATTATAGGACTATCTAAATAATAAAACAAGAATTTGGGATTACAATTTGACTTAGGTTGAATCAAAATAATGTTTGCTGATAACGTATAGTTTCTTTCATTAAAAATTGGTAATCGAAAGGGTTTTCCCAGAGTTCCAATTTTACCAAATCCTAAATCTCCATCTTTTAATTCATATCTTTTAATGTGCTCTTCCAGCACTTTTGGCGAAACAAGATTTGAGTTTTTAAAATCAATTCTGCCTTTGGAGTCAACATCTTTTATACTTATGTATGGAACACCGTCCAATACTGAAGGAGGAGTTCTATGGCTTGGGTGGGGATCAACGACATCAGCAACTTCTTGTAAACCTATGTATTCCCACTCCCCCAATCCCTTCCCCTCTCTCCACTCCTTCGTCAACTCCCCCGTCACCGCCTGGGTCAAAACCTGCTGACGGAAGTTTTTCAGCAACTCAGGAATCAGATCCAGCTTCTCCCGCAAACTATCCAAATGCCTAAACAAAGCATCTAATTTGGCTACTATGCGCTGCTGCTCGGGAAGGGGAGGAATTGGCAAGTCTAAAAAATCGAATACCTTATAGTGCCTACTATAACCAAAAGAAGGTATTTTTAATGTCTTAAGATAATAGTAGAAAAAGTGTGGATTGATGTCTTCTACTGGCGCAAGAATTTTTGTTCCATCAGCGCCTGCTGCAAAAGGAAAATCTATGAATTTTATGTTTCGCGTATGATCACCAAAAATCACAATTGGAAGTATACCGTCATAAATTAAATTCTTATCATCAATATAACCTGAAATGAATTTCTCTCCTTGATCAATAATAGGATAAATACCAGTTTCTAGATATTGGGAAGATTTAAGTTTTGTAAACTTTCCAGATTTCATTAAGCCATTCTTAAATGGGATTATATCCCACCTTTTAGGGAAATTGGGTTGAATTTCTTCCTTTCTTATGTCACCTTTATTTGCCATAGTTTATCCCAACAAAGCAATAATCTGGTCCAACTCTTTTTTAATGCCATCCAACTCCTTAGATGCCAACCTTGCAATATCCAAAGGATCGCCCAAGTCGGCATTTTTGCTGATGTTCTCATCTTCGATCAGACCGATATCCAATGAATCGTTCTTGGCAGCAATCTGCACCCGAGTGAATATTTGCCATCGGGGATCTTGGATGCCTTGACGCTTGGCATCATCCACCATTCCATCGTAGCTTTCCTTCACTTCCTCTAAGCCCAAGCCTCCCGTATAAGCTTTTACAAAATCCGCAAAAGCCTCACGGGCAAAGGGAGTCCGCTTCCCATAACTCGGTGCATTGGTCCGCATATCATAAAACCATACCCGCTTGGTATTGCCTGTTTCCTTTTTCCCTCGGGTAAAGAACAGTACATTGGTTTTAACTCCTGCCGCATAGAAAATCCCTGTCGGTAATCGCAGCACGGTATGCAGGTCGCATTTATCCATCAAATCCCGACGGATTTTCTGTCCGTCATTGTCCTCAAAAAGCACGTTATCAGGTAGCACCACCGCAGCCCTCGCAGTACCGGTATCCCTTCTCAGGGAGCGGTAAATATGCATCAGGAAATTCAGCTGCTTGTTGGAGGTCTTGATGGTAAAGTCATCACGGGTAGGCCGCTCTCCTCCCTGCTTGGTTCCAAATGGCGGATTGGCCAAAACACCGTCATAGTTTTTGAAACTCTTTCCCAGTTCAGTCAGGGTATCTCCCATCACAATCCTGCTTTCCAAGGCATGCAGCTTGGCATTCATCAATGCCAGTCTGTGTGCATCCTGTACGAGTTCGCATCCTGAAAAAGCTTTATTGATCTGAAAACTTCTTTCTTCCTGACTCAGGGAATAGTAATCGTCAAACTTGCGCTTCAGGTATTCATCCGCAGCGATCATAAAACCAAAAGTTCCCGCTGCCGGGTCACTCCACCTTTCTCCGATTTTGGGTGAAAGCAGTTCCACCATCACATTGATCAGTGGTCTTGGGGTAAAATACTGCCCTGCCCCACTCTTTTTCTCCCCGGCATTCTTTTCCAATAGTTCTTCATAGATGCTGGCGATTTTATCCTGCTCTTCATCCTCAAACCAATCGATCTGATCGATATTGGTGATCAAGGTACGCAGGTTGACAGGTTTCCTCAGGGTAGTAGAGGCATTGGTGTAGATTTCTGTAATGGTCTCATTGGTGGACATCGTACCAAGGTTCGCAAGCAGGTCCCGGTAAGTATCAAAAAGCTCTTTGTTGTCTTTAATTCCCTTCAGGTTGCTCCAGCGGTATTTCTCAGGAATATCCTGATCAAACTTCTTCACCTCAGACAACCTCAAAAAAAGAATAAATGTCAGTTCATTCAAATATTGGTGATAGGTCACCCCATCGTCACGGAGAACATTACACAGTTCCCACAATTTCTTTGCAATCTGTTCTGCACTCATGCTATATAATTAAGCGTATAAATTTCTGTTCATTTCGGCAATCACTTCTTCCAACTGCTCCTCAAAAATCCTGTTCAGCCTGTCAAAACCTCCTGCCTCATCAAATGGATCCTGATCCAGGTCTTCCTTCCTGAGCACAGTTTCTTTGAGCAACTGTTTCTCAAAACGGTCTATCCACTTCAGTTGGGTTTTGTTCCAGTCTTTCATCTGACGGATACTTTCAACTGCTTTCCTCACCTTTTCTTCATGACTTACCAGAGAACTCCCCAAAGAAAGGGTTCGGATATAGGAAATGATATCTGCTGCAATATCTTCATTTTTGTATGCTTTCCATGCAGCATTGAGAGTATGGGCATTGTAGCCTTCCTGATCCAATGCCAGCATCAATTCCCGCAAGGACTTGCGGTCCAGTTCGGTAGGTCGACTACAGACGATTTTGAGGGCTTCGATCTTATTTTGGTTTTCCTGTATAAATTGGGTAAAATTATCCAGATAGTCTTCAGGCTTTTCGGCCTTGCCATAGCCCCTTTCAGTTCCCAGGTATTTGTCTTCATGGTCAGACATCAAAGGCAAAGCCACCTCAGGCCTGAGTTCATCGAGGAATTTCCAAAGTCCCGAAAGCTGTAAGATTTGGGATACTGCAGCCGGGGTATCCAGATTTTTCAATTGTTCCAGAAATTCATCTGGCTTGGCACCTTTGGCATTGTAGATAAATTTATCTTCCTGATCGCCTTCCAGGTATTTCTTTTTCCGCTGTAGCTTGGCAACCAACTGCTCCACCTGCCTTTTGGCACGTTCTCCCTGATCTATATCTTTGAATTCTTCCACCAATTGCCGAAAGCTCACTTTGGGATTGGCCACCACAGGTTTCATTTGGGTAAAGTCTTCCAAGGTCTCGTAAATCTTTACCGCATCATAAATCCTAAATACTTCCTTCCCGATTTCATCACATCTACGGGTGGCCCTTCCGAGCATCTGTTCATACAAAATCCTGGATTTGACCCGACGCATAAAGACCAGGTTACAGATAGCAGGAACATCAATCCCCGTGGTCAGCAAATCCACGGTAACGGCTATATTGGGATGTTTTTCATTTTTGAAGCGCAGGAATTGGTCTTTGGGATTGTAGGATTTGCCCGTGATTTTCTGAATGGCATTGTCCGCAACATCCACTCCGATTGCGGCAAATTCCTCTTTCAGATAAGCCACTACCATATCAGCATGTTCGTCTGTGGCAGCAAAGAACAGGGATTTTTCTTCTCCATCCGGATCCAGTTCCTTGACCAGTTGTTGGATCACTGTCCTGTTGAAACTGGGGGTTATTACTTGTTTATTAAATCCTGCTATGTCAATCTTCAACTCGTCTTCGAGCTTTTCCAGTTCGATGATGGTATTACTTTCCCTGTCAAGTGCCTTCGGTTGGGCACCTTTTTCCCAAGTAATCCCCTCTTCGGACAACTTGGTCTTGATAATATAAGGCGGTTCATGGTCGATCAAATATCCATCAATGACCGCTTCCCTGTAGGAATAGGTATAAACAGCAGTCCCAAAAATCTCGGTAGTGTGCAGGGCCGGGGTAGCCGTTAGCCCAATGGCATAAGCATCAAAGTAATCCAGTACCATGCGGTATTTGCTCACATAATCCCGTTGGTCCTTGAAGTTCAATTCCTCATCATCCATTTCCCTGTCTATCAAATAGCCCCTGTGCGCTTCATCAATGATGATGCAATCGTACTGATCTACCGGAGGAACATCTAGATCTTGGCTATAAAACAGCCGTTTGACCATTCCCTGCACAGTAGCAAAATGCAGTCTTGTATCCAGTTCAGGAACTTTATCCTGTAACTCCTTGATGCCATAAATTTCCGAAAAAGTATTGAGCCCGATGATTTTATTGTCTTTAAAGGAATTGATAGCTTGTGTAGCCAAAAGCGTTCGATCGACAAGAAAAAGAATTCTTTTGAATCTATTGGATTGGATCAAACGGTAGCAAAGTCCGATGATGGTTCGTGTTTTTCCTGTTCCGGTAGCCATGGTCACCAGCGCTCTTGAGCGGTCAGGGTTGTTGAGCAATACCTTTTCTAATTCTTGGATAGCCTCTATTTGGTATTTTCTCAGACCCAATCCTGAATTGCTTTCCAAAAAATCTACCGGTTCTGATTTCAGTTTGTCCTCAGAGGCTTTGAGATCTTTTTCCAGAAGTTTGATCAACCCTTCGGGGCTGTACCATCCTTGTAAAGCTTTCGAGCTGTTGTGCTTTATCCTGACATCCAAAAACCAAACCCCACTTTTGGTTTTGATCTGTTCAAGATAAGCCCGGCCATTGGTAGAGAAAAGGAATGGAACTTTATATCCCTGCCACTCTCCCAAAAGTTCGGCTTCATGCCCGACTTCGATACATGCTGCATATACTTTTGACTGAGATAGGTCTGTCGAAATATCGGAAGCATATTTCTTTGCTTCTACAATCCCATAGAGTTGCGTACCGACAAATAGCGCATAATCAGCCCATTTACTTCCACATGGCCATTCGGCAATGGCCAAATTCATTCCTCTCTTGGGTTGGATTCGATGCTTTCGGAAATTAATGGTTTGTGTATCTACCTCCCAGCCCGCAGTTCTCAATTGTTCGTCAATCAGCAAGCGTGTTTCCGCTTCGGACATTTCTATCTTTCTGGCGGCTTTTTGGGAACGGTCCTGTATTTCTATCAGCTTTTCTTCTGGGAGTTTGGCAGTACTTCTTTCATCTAAGAGCGCATCAAATTTCTCCTGCAGATTTGCGTATTCCTTTTCAAGTTCATAAAGGGCATGCCTGGCATCAAGCTTCCCGGGAAGGTGGAATTTGACTGTACTCAGGTCATCGTTTTCCTCCGAGTAAGTCTGATAAAACCACTTGGCAATTTTGAAAGTAGAAAAAAGCAGTCCTTTGGCATCTTCCAAAGAACCTTTGTTTTGGTGTACGGCAACGTTTCCCTTTTGCTTAATGGCATGAAGCAGGTCTTTTACCTGATTGGGAAGTACATTTTCGAATTCCAGGATTTTCAGTCGGTTGTGAAAGGAGTTATCATAAGGAAAATCCAAGTGGTGCAGCTCAAAAAGCAATTCACTGACCCTTTCCCCGAACTGACGCAATTTGAACATGCAGGTAATGGGATCCTGATGCAAGTTGAACTCCGCCGCTAGACCGATATTGAAAAGAATGGGAAATTCAGTTTCCAGATATGAAAAATTAGAGTGGTCCATCAATATTTTTTAGCAATTGATCATTTAAGTTATTCTATTTCTCCAACTCCCTGATAATTCTATCTTTTAGTTCTATAATCCGCTCTTTTTCTTTGAGTTGTCCTTCCAAGGCCGCAATGACTTGTTTGAGGGAAGCGATAATTTCCTGGTTTTGCTTTGAAGCCCTCGTTTCATATTCACCTTGAGGATCGGATGCAAGCTTGGATTCTATGTTATCTTTCTCTTCCTTATACAATAACATTGATCCGATTCCAGTTAGGAGCCATACTGGATTTACTTCAGGGAATTGTTCAACAAATAGGGCAATCCACTTGGTTTGAATGTCTTTATCCTTACCAATGGCTTTGGAAATTGTTCCATTACTTGCCCCGATTTTATTTTCAATCTTCCTGATGCTCAATTTTTGGCGATGGGCAAATTCTCCAATTCTGTCAATAATATTCGACATAAGATATTTTAATCTACAAAAATTTTTTTATATAGGTTTTTATCTATATTTTTATTCCACTATCAATAAATATAGACAAAACATGCAATTCTCCAGCTTCCATCATATAAAAAACAATACTGAACCAACATTTCAATAAAATCCCAAACCCTTCAAAAAAACAAGCTATGAGCAACAATATACTATTCATTTCAAACATATTTAATTCCAGCATCACTATCAATGGGAACAGCCATTCAAATTATGGTAGTAACTTTTCCGACCTGTTACCTATTCTTCAAAAATGGTCAGCCAATAATGCCAGGATTTTCTCAATTTTGGAGGAAGAATGGGAAGATGATGAAGCTCAAGTATCGGAACTGTTAAAATTAAAACAGGAATCAGAAGATTTGCAAGGTAAGATCATCAAACTTCTTCCCGGTGGCAACCAGAACTAAACACCAGAAATGACTACTCCTCCATTTTCCTGTAAAATAAAATACCTTCCGTTAACCTCTTGATAAAACCTTATTCCTATGGCCGTCAAAATCACCTGATTTTCGTCTTTAACTTCAATATATTCAAGCATTTGGGAACCAATACCTGAAATTGGTTGATTGACATTTGCCAAAGGAAAAGCATACTCTAATTTCTCTCCGGTAATCTCCGAATCCTCCCCAATCTTTACTACAAATATACTGATGGAATAATGGGTGATCGGGGAATCCATTTTTGGCACTTGGATCAATCCCAAATGACTGAAATCGAAATTCACCTTTTTCCCAGAATCAAGAAGACTTATAAGTGGTTTACCACCAAGAATGCTTAGAACGGAATCCTTTCCCAATTCAAGCCCATCCATTATCCGATAATTTCCAAGATAAAATTTCCTTTTACCTCTACCACTGATAGGATCGGATTGAATCACCTTTCGTATAATGCCGGTCAACTTGGAATGTCCCAGCTTTTCAATGCCATTGAGATTGGAAACCAGACCATGCCTAATTAACCTGCTGATATGGGAGGCCCTTCCAAACTCATAGCCTGCACACCTCGAACCTTCAAATTCAGGCGCATTCTTGAATCTCTTTTTGCTGATCTGACTTTTCTGTCTTGCATAGTAATTCCCGTTTTTGTGTTTGTAGAAAGTAACATTCCCCATACTCCCTTCAAACTTAATAGGTCCGCTTTGCCTTGCCATTTCCTTTAAGATTGATTGGTATTAAATTTAGAGCAAATTGGACTCAAAGTCAATACTACTCCGTATTTACCCCGTATTATCTCCGTAAATTTGTAGTCTAATAGCTTTTAAACCTCCGCATTTTCACTTCTTAGTACTTGTGTGATAGGACCCAAAATCCCTCTACTCAGATAAGTAATTAAAAATAAACTCGACCTGATAGAACTCCTCTTATCCTAAAAGAATGCTTAAAAATTAATAAGGACTGAAAATTTAACATACTAGCTTGCACATCTTTATCTCGCCCTACTTTAAACCAAAAAACTTAATTCATGAGATCATAACCTAATGTTTCAAATCTAAAATCTTAATTTTAAAATATGTGTTAGTGCGATGAAGCCAGTAAAATTTTAATTCAATTTAATTCTCATCAGGAAACTGAAATGTCCGGTACATCGGACTTCCGACTTCGGACTTCCAACCTGTTTGTAAAGGAATATAGGGTTACTTACATAAAAGCAGAACCATTTTCTAAAACCTAAAATCCACCCTCTCAACCCTTCTTCCACTTCCCCTTCGTCTTCATCTGATTTCTATTCCTTTTGGCATTGGAATTTTTGTTGCCGCGTTTCTTTTCCACTTTGTTTGGGTTGGGTTTTGGCCGGGTTCTCTTTTCATGGAATCCACCTTTGAAGTCAGGGTTCTCTTTTTTCTTTTGCCCATCTATTTCCCTGGCATAGCCTTGTTGTTCTTCAAAAGGAGTTGGGGTTACAGTGACCTCTTCGGGAATTTGCACCGTTGGCACTTCCATCCTGATTATCTCCTCAATCTTTTCAAAATGGTATTCCTCTGCTGGATTGACAAAAGTAATGGCCGCACCTTCCTGTTCGGCCCTTCCTGTACGACCGATTCGGTGCACATAATCTTCATAGATCAAAGGCACGTCAAAGTTGACCACGTGACTGACCATACTGACATCCAAACCTCTTGCTGCCACATCAGTGGCTACTAAAATCCTGACCTCCCCTGCTTTGAAATCTTCCATGGAGTTGATCCGGGTATTCTGACCTTTGTTGGCATGGATGACCCGGATAGAACCCAAATGCTTTCTCTCCAGATAACTGAAAACTGACTCTGCGTTTTTCCTGGATTTGGTAAAGATAATTACCCTATTGAAATTCTGACTTTCCAACAAATGGACCAATAGATTGATCTTCGTCTTGATATTGGGCACCAAGTATTTCACTTGTTGGATGGTTTCTGCAGTGGTTGCCTGAACGGCTATTTCCACCCGCTCCGGAAACTCCAGGAAATCATAGGAAAGCTTTTCGATTTTGCCGCTGAATGTTGCAGAGAATAGCAAGTTCTGTCTTTTGACAGGAATCACTTCCAATATTCCCTTGATCTGTCCCAAAAAACCCATATCCAACATTTTGTCCGCCTCATCCATGACCATGGTTTTGATCTCGCGCGTAAAAATCTCACCTTTTTTATATAAGTCCAGAAACCTGCCGGGCGTAGAAATGATAATATCTACTCCTGCCTGTACTTTTTCAATTTGTGTTTTTGGTCCTATTCCGCCATAAAGGCTGACAAACCTCAGATCAGTATATTTACCGAAAGCAACTACAGCTTCAGCTATCTGCATGACCAATTCTCTGGTCGGTGCCAAAATCAAAGCCCTTGGGTGCTGACCTTGGGCATATTTTACTTTCATCAGCAAGGGCAAAACATACGCTGCTGTCTTTCCTGTACCTGTTTGTGCTATTCCCAAAATATCATGCCCTGCCAAAGCAAGTGGAATGGCTTGTTCCTGAATTGGCGTGGGTTTGGTATATCCTGCATCTCTGACCGCTTCCAAAAGTTGCTTATTGAGTTTAAAATTCTCGAAAGGTTGAAGGGTATCAGACATGTTTTAGTATTTTTGAGTAAGAAGTATAGTGGATGAAATAAACCTATTATAGAAATCAAAGGTTAAATCCTGTAAACTTCCATTTAAGTAGCATTTGAATAAAATGTCAATTCTCTTCTCAAATAAACAACTAAATGAAAAGTATTTTAATCACCGGTGCAAATATAGTAAATGAAGGTAAGATAACCCGTTTGGATATTTTAATCCAGGATGGGGTATTCTATAATGTTGGACCTGATTTGTCCAATTTCGATGCAGATCTCAAAATTGATGCCAATGGCAAGTATATTTTCCCGGGATTAATCGATGATCAGGTGCACTTTAGAGAGCCGGGATTGACTCATAAGGCAGACATTTACACCGAAAGCAAGGCCGCAGTTGCAGGGGGAATTACTTCTTACATGGAAATGCCAAATACTGTTCCCCAGGCGGTTACCTTGGAATTATTGGAAGATAAATTCAAAATAGCATCTGAAAAATCTCTGGTCAATTATTCTTTTTTCTTTGGGGCTACCAATGATAATATTGAGGAGATCCTAAAAGTCGACCCCGAGAATGTTTGTGGCATCAAGGTATTTCAAGGTTCTTCCACCGGTAATATGCTTGTAGATAATCCTAAGAGTTTGGATAGAATTTTTTCGGAATGTAAGTTGATTATCGCCACCCACAGTGAAAACGATAATATTATCAAGGCCAACTTGGAAAAGTATAAATCGGAGTTTGGAGAAGATATTCCTGTAAAATACCATCCAAAAATCAGATCAGCAGAGGCCTGTTATGACGCTTCCAAAAAAGTGGTTGATATGGCAAGGAAATATGGCAGCAGACTACATGTGTTGCATATCAGCACAGCTAAAGAAGTTGGCTTATTCGACAACAGACTTCCACTTGAAGAAAAAAGGATAACTGCTGAGGCATGTATCCATCACCTGTGGTTTTCTGAGGAAGATTATGCTGAAAAAGGAAATTTTATAAAGTGGAACCCAGCTGTAAAAACTGCCCATGACCGCGACAGTATATTAAAAGGAGTTTTGGATGGAAATATTGATGTGATAGCTACAGACCATGCCCCGCATACCATTGAAGAAAAAAGCCGACCTTATTCCGCAGCTCCCTCCGGTGGCCCTTTGGTGCAACACAGTTTGGTGGCCATGCTGGATCTTTACCATCAAGGCAAAATAAGGCTTGACCAAATTACAGAAAAAATGTGCCATAATCCCGCCATTCTATTTGAAATTGACAAAAGAGGCTACATCAGACCTGGCTATCACGCTGATTTGGTGATTGTGGATTTGGATAATCCATGGAAAGTTGAGAAAGAAAACATACTTTCCAAATGTGGTTGGTCACCTTTTGAAGGGCACACCTTTAAGTCAAAAGTAACCCATACAATCGTTTCAGGACATTTAGCGTACGAAAACGGAACATTCCATGAGGAGCAAAAAGGACAGCGGTTGAAATTTTCAAGAAAATTACTTTAAGGAGTATTGCTTTCAAAAAAGCGAAACATTACCTTTGCAGTCCATTCTGAAATCGTTCGGATTGTTGAAATCATACGGTGGTTGTAGCTCAGCTGGTTAGAGCGCTGGTTTGTGGCACCAGAGGTCGCCGGTTCGAACCCGGTCTTCCACCCTAAAACCCTTCTCTAAAAGAAGGGTTTTCTTTTTTAACAGTCAATAATGAACTTAAATGGCATAATTATTGTGTGAATGGTTTAAAAATAAAATTGAAAGGCAATGTTTACATTATTCAAAGCTTCGCAAAAATTTCCAAAAGTAAATCCAGTTAATTTAAGGTTTGTTCAGCTATATATGACCAAATTTGAGGAGTCACTTAAAAACTTTGAGGAACTGCAAAAAGAAAGCATACGCTACTAATTTTGAGACAAATTTAAGGTTATGTTATAATAACCTTTTTTTTTATGGCATAAAGTTTTTCTTTCGGTATCAAAAAAGTATTTTTATGAAAATCTCAAAACTTTTAACCAAATGAGTTATATTCATTTTGACAAAACCCAATTAGTAAACCTTAATTACTCCCTTGACAGGGAAATAATCAGAACCAATCGAGGTGGATGTTACACAAGCACGACCATTATTGGATGTAATACAAGAAAATATCACGGACTTTTGGTGGCCCCACAACCTCAAATTGATGAACAGCTGCATGTGATGTTATCCACTGTCCATGAGACTGTAATTCAAAGAGGCGCAAGTTTCAATTTAGGAATCAGCAAATTCCCGGGTAATTATTCTCCAAGAGGCCATAAATATTTGGAAGATTTTGATTCGGAACCTATTCCTAAGCTTACTTATAGAGTTGGGGGTGTTTTGCTTCAGAAAGAACTGATTCTTGACACCAATAGGGACAGGGTAATGATTCGCTATACCCTATTGGAAGCCCATTCTCCTACCAAAATCAGGATAAGCCCTTTTTTGGGTTTTAGAGGATATCATAACCTTTCAAAAGAAAACGAGAGAATAAATAAAGAATTCAAAAAGGTTCCCAATGGAGTAAAATTCCAATTATACCCGGAATACACACCCCTATACCTGCAGCTTTCTAAAAAGAATGAATACGTTTCCAAACCCGACTGGTATTACAATATTGAATATATCATGGAAAGGGAAAGGGGTTATGAATACCAAGAAGATTTGTTTGTTCCAGGATATTTTGAATTTGATATTGCAAAAGGTGAATCGGTCATTTTCTCTGCAGGATTAATAGAAGCAGACCCAAGTACAAGACAAAAAGCCTTTGAAAAAGAACTTGCCAGAAGAATCCCAAGAAATAATTTTGTAAACTGTCTCAAAAATTCAGCTGGACAATTCATCCAAAAAAGGGATGGCAAAACCCACGTAATTGCCGGCTATCCATGGTTTGGATGGTGGGGCAGGGATACATTTATAGCTTCTCCGGGACTCACGTTGACCCAAGGCAATAAAGAAACATTTTTGGAAATCATTGATACCATGGTCGAGGACCTGAGTGGCCCACTATTCCCGAATGTTGGAAGCGGTGTCATGAGAAATTCCACCTCCATGGATGCGCCTTTATGGTTTTTTTGGTCTTTACAACAGTTCATAGAATTCACAGGAGATACCAAAACCATTAAAAAGAAATACCTGGACAAAATGAAAGGTATCATTGATGGGTTTAGACATGGCACTGATTTCAATATTCACATGTTGGAAAACGGCTTGATGTACGGAGGGATGGACGGGGTTGCTTTAACCTGGATGGACGCAGTCAATACTGACGGACCGGTTACACCAAGGATTGGCTGCCCGGTTGAAATAAATGCATTATGGTATAATGCTTTATGTTTCTATGTGGAACTTTCTGGAGACAAAGAAGTGGAAACGCTCTCAGAATTGGTCAAAAAGTCATTTAACGAGACATTTTGGGATGAAAAAAGAGGATATTTGGCAGATTATGTTTCAGGGACTTTTAAGGACTGGTCTATCAGGCCAAATATGATCTTTGCTACCTCTCTTAAATATTCTCCATTGGAAGAGAGTCAGATGGACAGTATATTGGAAATTGTAAGATCAAAATTATTGACTACAAGGGGATTAAGATCCCTCTCTCCTGATGATCCCGGATATAAAGGGTATTATCACGGTAACCAATATACAAGAGATATTGCATACCATAATGGTACCGTTTGGGCTTGGCTCCTCGGGCATTTTGTGGAAGGATATCTAAGGCTTCACGGCAAATCCGGAAAGCACTTTGTAGAAAAAATAATTCAGGGTTTTGATGGTGTGATGACACAATATGGTATAGGTACGGTTGCTGAGATTTATGATGGAGACCCTCCACATAGGCCCAAAGGATCCGTTTCTCAAGCTTGGAGCGTAGGGGAATTATTGAGAATGATGTATTTATTGGAAAAGATTTAATTTATTTTTATGAAAGTTCTAATGTTCGGGTGGGAATTCCCGCCACATATTTCAGGAGGATTGGGTACTGCCTGTTATGGATTGGTCAAAGGACTGGTCCATCACAATCAAGACATCATCTTCGTTGTTCCAAAATTGTGGGGGGATGAAGAACCTCTTGCGGATTTTGTAAATGCGAGTGATGTAACCATAGATTACAGGGAAAAGAAATTCAAAAAAATATGGAAGAACATGACTTACCTTGAAGTCAGCAGTTTTTTGGTTCCATATTTAGGCCCTGAAGAATTCAAAAAATATACTGATTATACCGTACATGACCGGTTAGACGTCGATGAGAGTGTCTTTTCCAATAAATTTGAATTCAGCGGAAAATACGGTAAAGACTTGATGATGGAAGTATCAAGATATGCCTTGGTTGCTGCCCAAATCGCCAAATCTAAAGAGCACGATATCATTCATGCACATGATTGGCTGGCTTATCCGGCAGGAATTGCAGCAAAAGAAATCAGCGGTAAGCCTCTTGTGGCCCATATACATGCCACAGAATTTGACCGTTCCGGGGAATCCGTCAACAAACCGGTATATGATATTGAACGTGCAGGGATGCAGGCTGCAGACCATGTGGTTGCCGTCAGTCACCTTACCCGGAAAGTAGTCATTGAAAAATATGGAATTCATCCTGATAAAGTGAGTGTCCTGCATAATGCGGTCTTGGATGCAAGCATTATCAAGTCTTCCACAATGAAAAATGTTCCTGAAAAAATTGTGACTTTTCTTGGAAGGATTACTTTTCAAAAAGGTCCTGAATATTTTGTAGAAGCCGCCAAAAAAGTCATTGACAGAGATCCTAATGTGCGCTTTGTGATGGCAGGAAACGGAGATTTGCTGAATAGAATGATTGAAAGGGTGGCCGAACTTGGCATGGGTACAAAATTCCATTTTACAGGATTTTTGAAGGGCAAAGATGTGGACGACATGTATGCCATCAGTGATGTATATGTAATGCCTTCTGTTTCAGAACCTTTTGGTATTGCCCCGCTGGAAGCAGTCAGACATAATACGCCGGTAATTATTTCAAAGCAATCCGGAGTATCTGAAGTTTTGAGAAACGCTATCAAAATTGATTTTTGGGATGTAGATGCTATGGCGGATGCCATTTTTGGTCTGTTGCATTATGACAGTATCTCCAAGATGTTCAGAGAATTGGGAAGCGAAGAACTCAAAAAATTGAAGTGGGAGCATGTTGCTGCCAAACTAGTAACCGTTTACGATAAACTACACAAAGAACAGCCATGAGAACTATTTGTTTTTACTTTCAGGTGCATCAACCATTAAGAATAAAGCCATACAGATTTTTTGATATTGGTGCTGACCATTATTATTGGGATGATTATAGCAATAAAAGTATCATTAGAAAAGTTGCCCAAAAATGCTACTTGCCGATGAATGCGCTCTTGTTGGATCTCATCCATCATTATAATGGTAAATTCAAAGTTGCTTTTTCAATTTCCGGTGTTTGTCTTGATCAGTTTGAATCTTACGCACCGGATGTATTGGAAAGCTTCAAAAGGTTGGTGGATACAGGTCATGTGGAACTTTTGAATGAAACAGATGCGCATTCTCTGAGTTCTTTGATCAGTAAGACTGAGTTTCAAAGAATGGTAAATCTCCATAGAGATAAAATCAAAAAACACTTCAACGGATACGAACCCAAAGTCTTCAGAAATACTGAACTGATCTATTCAGATAAAATAGGCGCAATGATTGCTGAAATGGGTTTTGAAGGAATGTTGACTGAAGGCGCCAAACATATTCTGGGCTGGAAGAGTCCGAATTTTGTCTACGAAAACTCGATCGATCCCAAACTGAAAATATTGCTGAGAAACTTTCAGCTGAGTGATGACATCGCATTCCGATTTAGCAATAGAACTTGGTCGGATTATCCACTGACCACTGAAAAATTCGTAACCTGGATAAATGCTTTTCCAAAAGAACAACAAGTTTTGAATCTTTTTATGGATTATGAAACATTTGGAGAACATCAATGGGCAGAAACAGGGATTTTCGAATTCATGAAAGCATTGCCAAATGCCGTTTTCAAATACACCGATTTTGGTTTTTCTACCCCAACTGGTGTAGTGAGGGAGGGCACTCCGGTTGCCAAAATAAATGTCCCTATTCCGATTTCTTGGGCAGATGAAGAAAGAGATCTTACTGCCTGGCTTGGTAATGATTTACAAAACGAAGCTTTTACCAAGCTTTATGAAATGGAATCAAGAGTTGCTAAGATTGAAGATCCTGATATTCAAAGGGATTGGAACTACTTACAGACATCAGATCATTTCTACTATATGTGTACCAAATTCTTTTCGGATGGTGCAGTACATTCATATTTTAGCCATTATGATACCCCTTATGATGCTTTTATCAATTATATGAATGTGTTGAGTGATTTTATCCTTAGGGTAAAAAGAAAAGAAGAAGAAACGACTGTAATATCTGATTGATCAAGGAAAGGCTTGTGTATATAATTAAATAAAGGGCTTGCTTTGACAAGCCTTTTTTGTTCACTTTAAAAAAACAAAAAATGAAAAATAAGATCAACTTGATATTGGGATTATTTTTGATTGTTTCCGGCTGTGTAGTCAGTACCGAAAAAAAAGAGCAGGAAAATACCAAAGAAGAATTTATAGTCAGATATGATCGCCCTGAAGCCAGTATTCTCAAAGGAGTTTATATTCCAAAAGGAAAAGAATATTTTTACACTTCAGGACTTGTGGCCCCAATAAAAGACGAGAGCGCCCCGATTGGTTCGCCAGAGCGGTATGGTGATACCTATGAACAAAGCCTAGGTACTTTGGAAAGGATTAAAGAAACAATTGCTGAAGCAGGATTTAAGATGGAGGACATTTTCTTTCTGAGAGTTTATCTGGCACCTGACAAAGAGGGAAATATTGATTGGGATGCTTGGTTCAAAGCTTATGGGGAATATTTCAATAATGAAGAAAATCCAAATAAGGTTGCAAGATCTACCATTGCAGTATATGCATTGGCCAACCCTGATTTATTGATTGAGATAGAAGCTGTAGCTGCAAAATGAAAAACTTGGCATTAATAACCATCCTTTTCCTTTCTTTTTCTTTGACTTCTTGTGATGGAGAAAAAGTCATGAAAGCCATGCTATGGGGGTTCAACAAAATGGCTGGAGAAGGATATTTCCCATCTCCTGAAATTCTCGCCCTTGGAGAATTTGAAGGTGCAGAAGTAATGGTTTCGAACATCATCGAAAACGGGGAAAATGAAAGCACCATCGAATTGAAATTCCATAATGGAAAAAGTCCTTCTCTTAGGTATAGCGAGGAAAACACAGCAAGAAAATGTGCTGAACTTTACGCCTTGGGCTATTCAAAAATCGATGATTACAAAACCATCAAAATCTCATTTATACAAACCGACCCCTTCAATTCAGAAAATTTTGCAGTGAGTGAATATAGTTTTGAAGTGAAGGATTTATTGAACAACCCAACCCCAGAAAACTATGGATTTCAATGAACAATTCAAACATCCTCCGATCAATACAGGTGAGTGGTTTTTGACCATTTTGATTACAAACATACCTTTAATAGGCTTCATTATGCTTGTAGTATGGGCCTTTGACAAGCAGGGAAACCCCAATAAGGCAAATTGGGCAAAAGCCAAACTCATTTGGTATGCTGCAGGAATTGGTATTGCCATTATGGTTTTAATGCTGGTGGGCTTTGGTGCCGTAACCGGAATCTTTGAAAATATACCTTGGGATGATTTTTAATCCCGGGTTATAAAAGTCCCTCACCATCTTCTACATCTTCCGCGGCTTTTTTCAAAAAGTCATGGAAGGGTTTCATTTGCCTGAAAATTTCAACGGTATGGTTCCTGAACGAACCATCGGAAATTTTGCTGTCCTCCAATGGAGTAGATACAATGAAAGACTTAAATCTCAAAAGATCAATATACGGATGGTCTGATTCATAACCTTTGGGACTGGTCTTGAGGGTCTCTCCCTCCATACCGCCGAAAGTCTTTTTAAACTCAGACCCATTAAGGATAGCTTGTAATTCTTTGCCGGAATAATCAATCTCTTGCCTTATTTTCTTCAAAACATCCGCAGGAGGCATCCATATACCACCCGCTATAAAACTTTGGCCCGGCTGAATATGAAGGTAATATCCAGGACCTGATGATTTCTTCCCCCCCACCGAAAAATAGGCTGCCAAGTTGGTTTTGTATGGATCTTTGTTAGTCGAAAATCTAACATCCCTATTTTGTCTAAAAACGCAGTCTTTAGCCTTAAAACTTGAAAGTTCAGGTTCCCATTGGGAAATACCTTGTAAAATGATTTCCACATCTGCCAACAAACTCTCCCTGATTTTCAAATACCAGTCCCTATTGGCATCCATCCAGGTTTTGTTGTTGTTTTGGGAAAGTGTTTCGAGGAATTTGAGATATTGATTGTCCATGGTAAAACAAAACCTTATTTATATGGAGATGGTTTTAACAATTCTAAATTAGTTCTTTTCCATTCAATTACCTGATTGGTATAAAAAAAACCTGACCGATAATTCGATCAGGTTCCTAGTTGGTTTAGCAATCTATATTTATTTCAAGATATTCTCATTTACCCAATCCACCTCTTCTTGCCGGATGGTATGATTTTGATCTTTAAAGACCAGAGTTTTTAATTCCCCGCCCATTTGCTTTATCAATTCGGCTGATTCCTCGATCCTGCTTAAAGGCACATGCATGTCTTTATGACTGGACCCAATAAAAACTTTTGTTCCTTCAAAATCCCCTTTGTATTTGCCCTTATTCAGTTTCTCCCCTATTAATCCCCCTGTAAAGGCAATCACACCGCCATACTTTTGGGCATTTTGAGTTGCATATTCCAACGAAAGACATGCCCCTTGAGAAAAACCAATAAAAAAGATTTGTTCAGATTTGAAACCTTTTGACTTTAAATCTTCAACAATTCCATCCAGCATTTTGATGGCATTAGATAATGCCGGTTCATTGCTGGCATCAGGTGCCATAAAGCTATAGGGATACCATGTATTTCCTTGAGCTTGTGGTGCTAATAGTGCAAATTCACCAATATGAAGATGATCCCTCAACGTAAGGATGCTATCCGCTGAGGCCCCACGACCATGAATCATAATGGCTACCTTTTTGGCTTTATCCAATGCTATACCTGCTGTTTTCATCTTATGCAAAACTTTCTAAATTCAAATTTACTTTTGCCAATCTTGAAGTTATTTTATCTCGCTGGGGTTCTGCCCATTCGGGTAATTTCAACAATTCACCCAAATGTGCTTCATCCTCATCTATTGCAAATCCAGGTTCATCTGTAGCAATCTCAAAAAGGACTCCGCCTGGTTCTCTGAAATAAATGGATTTAAAATAATTCCTGTCTTTTACCTCAGTCACATGATATCCATTTTCCATCAAAATTTTCTGGATTTCCAATTGGGAAGAAGTGTTGGCCGTCCTGAAAGCAATGTGATGAACCGTACCTGCACTTTGGATTCCCTGACGTCCATTATTGTCCAAAACAATATCCACAATATCCCCGGGTTCACCTTTGGTTCCATATCGAAAACGGCCATTTTCTTCAGCCATGAATTTGTAATCCATAAACTGGGTGAGCAACTTTTCTGTCAACTCTTTAGCTTTGAGATTCAGGGTCGCTCCATAAAATCCCCTGATGGAATGTTCCAAAGGGATATTGCCATAAGTCCAACCTTTTCTGGAATCCCTGTCATTGGCGATCAATTCAATTCCCATACCGTCATGATCCTCAAATCGGATCAATTTTTCACCAAAACGGCTCAAGGGAGTAGATGTTGGAATATTATACTTAGCTAACCTGTCAATCCAAAAAGACAAGGACGCTTGGGGAATGGAGAAAGCCGTGTAAGTCAATTCACCTGTTCCCTTAGTGCCTTTCCTTGCTCCATCAAAAGGAAAAGTGGTAAAAACTGTTCCAGGAGTTCCTAGCTCATCACCAAAATAAAAATGGTATACATCCGGGGCATCGAAGTTGATGGTTTTTTTAACCATCCTCAATCCCAAAATACCCGTGTAGAAATCAACATTCTTTTGGGGATTTCCTGCAATAGCTGTGATATGATGTATTCCGGTGATCAGGGTTTTCATGGCTTTAATATTTTGAATTGGATAATAAGTTACTGGATAATTTGTAATCCATAAATAGTGGCAAGTTGGTTTTTTAAACCTTCGAGGTCTTAGAAACCTCGAAGGTTTTCAAGAATAATTGTATGAAATATACTTTCGGATAATTTGAGTCAAATTCAAATTTTGGTAAAAAGACCTTCGGGTGCGCCGAGGCGTACCCAAAGGTCCAAATTCAACTATTGCTTTACAACCTGAGCGTTAACGATTATTCTTACTTGGTCACTCACGACGACACTTCCTGCCTCGGTTACGGCATTCCACATCAAACCAAATTCTTTTCTACTGATTTTACCTTCAATTTCAAATCCGGCTTTGGTTTGTCCGTAAGGATCTTCAACTATTCCGCCAAAGTCAACATCCAAAGTAACTTTCTTAGTAATATCCTTAATCGTCAATTCACCTTCCAAAGCACTTCCTTTCAAAATACCGGAAAATGACATTTTGGGAAATTTCTCAGCATCAAAGAAATCAGCTGATTTCAAATGATTGTCCCTGTCAGATTGATTGGTGAAAATACTGGCAATATCTGCCGAAAAGGAAATATTTGCTCCATCAAAATCCTCGGATTCTGTATCTACGGTACCTTCAAAAGATTTGAAATATCCAGTTACCGTAGAAATCACCAAGTGCTTTACTTTGAATGATACTTCTGAATGTGTAGGGTCAATTGCCCATTTAGTAGTTGTTGCTGTTGTAGTACTCATAATTTTAATTGTTTATTGGTTTTAGTTTGTATTTACATTAAGTGTCTATACACTTATTTGTTTAAATTTTTTTATCCCCTCAGTTTATCCAAAAGAAAGTTTAACTGATCTACTTCCTCTTCGTTCAATTGAATAAGACTTCTGTTCAACTCATGCATTTGATTATGCAACTGACTCAGTACATTCAATCCTTTCTCCGTGATCAGAATATCAACCTGTCTTCTATCTGTCGGACATTCCTCTCTCACTACCATTCCTTTTTGTTTGAGTTTTTCAACTAACCGCGAAGCATTGGACATTTTGTTAAGCATTCGCTCTTGAATAGAAGATACTGTAATAGGACTTCCTTTTTGCCCTTTCAAAATTCTTAAAACATTGTATTGTTCAGGAGATAGAGCCAATGGTTTGAAAAGGCTACTCTGCTTTGTAACAATAAAACTTTGCGTGTAAAGAAGATTTACAATTGCCTTGTTATACTGATCTGTAAACTCTTTCTGCTTTATCGCCTCTTCTAGCCTCATCGGTATATAATGTTTAAGTATTTAATGTATATACATACAAAAGTAATAAAAGGTTTCTCAATTCCAATTTAATTTTTAAAAAACATCAGTTTATTTTTTCCCCCATTAGAATTGGGCCAGCCAATCGTCTATAAGCCGGTTGATTTCTTCAGGCTTTTCGATACAGCTGCTGTGGCCTGCACCCGGCACCATATGGAGCGTGGAATTGGGAATGGCCATTTGAATGAATTTTGATTTCTCAGGCTTTGTAGCCACATCTTCATCTCCTACTACTACCATGGTGGGGCATTTGATGTTCCGGATTTCTTCCTCCACTCCTTTTCTAAAAATCACTGCCTCCACTGATTTGGTAATTGTTTTTTTGTTGGACTGCAGTTCTTTAATCCATTTTTTGTACGCGTCCTTATTTTTGGGATTTTCCAGCCAACTCTGCGCAAACATGATGGGCATAACCTTAGAAGCTACCATTGGGACAACTCCAAATAGTTTTACTATCCCATTCAAAAATTTATACTTTGGAAGGTTTTCAACAGGCTCAGCATTAGCTGAGGTTTCCAACAAGATCAGGCTTTTGACTTTTTCGGGATAGCGTGCAGCCAAACGCATCCCCACAAACCCTCCCATCGATAAACCTGCAAAATGAACAGGTTGACCCACTAATTTATCTATCAGTTCAAATACATCCTCAGTCAATATATCCAAGTCGATAGGACTGTTATTTACTTCTGATTGACCTTGCCCTCTATGGTCATAGGCAATGACGGTATATTTTTTTTTCAAAAATTCCACCTGTTCAAAAAACATTTTGTGGCTCCAAAGAAGACCATGCGAAAAGACAATAATTTCTTTGCCTTCTCCTTCTTTGATGTAAAAAAGCTTGATGTTATTGAGTTGGATATATGGCATGTCTTATTGTACGAAGTTTGAGAAATTTAGTACAAAGTACGATGTACATAGTACCAAGAAATTGATTCAATAGTTACTGCATTCGATTATCAAAACATCAATAGTGCCTGCCCTCTGTTCTCTCTAGGTTCTTGTATCTTGGCTCCCCGATACTCGGGACAGGCTTTGATTCTTATATCTAATCTCTCGCTTCTCGCTTCTAATCTCTCGCCTCTCCAAATCACCAATCCAATCCCGGCTGCTTCAACTTCATGGCATTTTCACGGGCTTTATGCTGCTGCACTATGATACGGGCATCTTCAAGGAGTTGTTTGGCATCATATACAATCCCATCCTTCACGGTATATTTCACACCGCCAACTCTAACAGGTTCATTATTTTCATCTATTCTGATGGCACCAGTACCATAAAGGACTTTAAGGTTTTGAAGGGGATTTTCTTCCAGAATCACAAAATCTGCCAATTTCCCCACTTCCACAGTCCCGATTTCCTTATCCATTCCCAAAGCTTCTGCCGCATGCATGGTGGATGCCCGGATAACTTCCAAAGGATGGAACCCGGCCTCCCTCAACAATTCCATTTCACGGATATATGCAAAGCCATACAATTGATAAATAAATCCTGAATCGGATCCCGTTGTAACTCGCCCTCCCCGGTTTTTATATTCATTGACAAAGGTCATCCAGATTCTATAATTTTCTTTCCACTGAATTTCCTCTTCCGTTGTCCAATCAAACCAATAGGAACCATGGGATTCTCTCGATGGCTTATAGAACCTCCACAAAGAAGGGAGGGTATATTCTTCATGCCATTCTGCCCTCCTTGCCCGCATCAGGTCACGGTTGGCCTCGTAAATATTAAAAGTAGGATCTATAGTGAAATCCAAATCCAGTAATTCCTGCATCACCTTGTTCCAATGATCAGAATAAGGTGCTGCGGCCTGTTTCCAGAGTTTACCAGCCTCCGCAAATCTGTGTTGCTCGTTCTGGTAATTATAGTCCAAACGGTAATCCTGAATAGTCCTATCCACCAACAAAGCTTCAGGTAAACCGTACCAGTGTTCCATAGTAGTCAAACCTGCTCTGGCTGAATGAAGTACATTCCATCTGGCAACATCCATTTGGGCATGATGCATTGCAGAACGTAATCCTATTCTTTTGTTTTCTTCCATTGCTGCTTGCATTACCTCTGGTTTTGCACCAAAAAACTTGATGCCATCAGCTCCATTCTTTGCATTTTCGTTGACCCAAGCTCTGGCCTCAACAGCATTCGTAATTGGTTTGGTAGCACCTTGGCCAAAACTTGTATAAGCCAGTAATCTTGGAGCGGTGATCGTGTTGGCCGCAGATTTCTTTTTATGATCCAATACCCAATTCAAGCCATTGCTAGCTGAAGGATCTCTCACAGTAGTAATGCCATGCCCCATCCAAAGTTTGAATACATATTCTGCAGGAGTACCCTGACCTGCACCGCCAATGTGGCCATGCATATCAATCAGACCTGGAAGCAAATAATGGCCTTCCAGATCCATCACCTTATCATTTGGACCTGCTTTCGGCCTTCTTTCCTCTTTAATCGGTAATCCAGGATAACCCACTATCCTTACTTCCGCGATTTTATTTCTTTCGACGACAATATCCACCGGACCTATCGGAGGTGCTCCTGTCCCATCCACCAGCGTAACTCCTCTAATGATCAGCTT
Source organism: Aquiflexum balticum DSM 16537 (assembly GCF_900176595.1). GTDB lineage: Bacteria > Bacteroidota > Bacteroidia > Cytophagales > Cyclobacteriaceae > Aquiflexum > Aquiflexum balticum. The sequence continues at coordinate 1,889,334 of NZ_LT838813.1, read as the reverse complement.
GTCATAGGGACCATCCCCTTCCTTTCTGTCGGGCGATGGCATGACTTGGGCAAAAGTAGTTTCAGGAAGTAAAAATACAGCCAGAAACAAAAGCAGTATAGATTTTTTCATATTGATAAATGATTGACAGGCTTAAAATAGGTCTTTTCTTAAGAATAAAAAAACCGATTGTCATTTCGATTTGACAACCGGTCATATGCTAATATTTTTTTCGTAAATCTGCGCCAGTAATGGGTTTAAACAAATATAAAAGGTGCTTAAACCTAAAGCAAAGCCATCATCGGGCATCGGTCATCCGACATCTGTCCCGCAAACCAACGGAAATATGTTGAATGCAATATTTTCCCTAAAATATTTAAATCAAATACCATCCTCTTCCCCCACAAGCTCCAATCCCTGATAAATTCCTTTTTCAATGGCAGGAACTCCTCGTTCCATCCAACGTGGCATAGGAGCATCCTTTAGGTAGTGGTCAAAGAACTGCATCATCCTGGTCTGGAAATCGATACGGTTTTCTCTCTTGACAGGCCAATGTGGCTCGCCATTATAATTCAGCATCCAGGTAGGCTTATTGAGCCTTCTCATGGCCAAGTACATTTCTATTCCCTGATACCAAGGCACAGCCCCATCTGCATCATTGTGCAAAAGGAGTATGGGTGTTTCAATTTTATTCGCAAAAAATAAAGGTGAATTCTCAATATAAGGCAATGGATTTTCCCATAGACTGACACCTAATCTTGACTGTGCCTTTTCATATTGGAACATTCTTGCCCTACCTGATTCCCACCTGATTCCACCATAAGCACTCGTCATATTGGCAACAATAGCCCCTGCTTCAGCAGCACGGAACATATTCGTTCTTGTAAGGATGTAGGCTGTCTGATATCCGCTCCAACTATGTCCTTGGATGCCGACCCTATCTTTGTCCACAAAACCTTGCGATATCAAATGGTTGACCCCCGGAATGATACAATTGAAGGCGCTTTCACCGGGATAGCCTGTACTGTAAACCACATCCGGCACAAAAATCAGGTAATCATTACTGACATACATGGTGCGGTGAACTAAAGACCGGATTGGTTCAGGTTTGTGATGCTGATGGATAGTATTGGAAAAACGCTCATAATAAACCACCACCATGGGATACTTTTTGTTGGGATCAAAATTCTCTGGTTTGTAAAGAATTCCCTCCAAAGGAATATTGTCCAATGAATTCCAATAAACCAATTCCGCAGTACCCCAGATATATTCCTTTTGCTGTGGATTCGCTTCAGAGATTTTCTTTGGCTTGGAAAAATTCAAGTCTGAAACATACAAATCAGGAAATTCCTGAAAATTCTCTTTTGTGTAAAGATACAGGTCTGCTTCTTTGGATTTTTGAATTCCTCCATATCTATGAGCACTCATGACCAAAGGATCAAGTTTCCGATCCTTTAATGAATACCTGACATATCCGGATGATTTGCTCTTTTCATCAAATGCCGTCAAAAGCATCACCTCATCCTGATCTATGAATTGCTTTTCCCTGTCCAGATTGACATAGCGGTAAGTTATCTTCTTTTCCCTTCCATCCTTGGTCAAATTAATAGGATCCTCCTTTCCCTGAGGGTCAAAAGACCAGATATCGTATTTGTCATAAACCAAAATCCTTGCATCATCCTTGGTCCAACCGGCAAGTCCATAAGAAGAAGGATAATCCGGCACATCATTTTCCTCATCGGCAAAGGGGATACCCATACCTGAAGTCAATTTCAATGTTTTTCCGGAAGTAATGTGATGCGCAAACCAAGCTGTATCAGGATTGCTGAACCAGTAGGCATATTGTGCAGAAGGGGATAGTCTGGAATATCCCTGAACACCCGATTCAATCAGTTTCGAACTGCCATCAGCTACATTCACAATATATAAATCATGCGCCCCTCCTGTGTCCCAAGTGCGGCTTATTCTATATTTCCGGTCATCTTTGCCCAATGCGTATTTGGAATTTCCTTCTTCACCGACGTTGATGTCTTCCATTTTTTCATTTCCCAATTGCACCAATTTCCGGTTGTCCAAATGCATCACTGCCAGATAACTCCGCTTTCTTTCCCTGTCTGCCCTTACATTTTGCTCGGGATAGATATAATCATCCTGCCAATGCCAGACTTCCACATTCACAATTTCTTCAGCCAACAAGGCCGTATCCTTTACAAAAGGAACCGGGTTTGTTCCGAAAAAAAGTTTGCTGCCATCTTTCGAAAAATAGGGATTGAAATTTTCAGAAACCAACCATTCTTCCGGGATTCCTGTAGTGCTTTGATCTGCCAAAACTATGGCATTTGATATGGATTTGTCCCAATAATACAATTTCGGCTCCCGCACCAATGCTTTGGTAGTATCCAAGTCTGCAATGAAGGCAACTTTGGAACCTGAATCATCTATGCTCAGATATTTGAATTTATGTTTGCGGTTAGCTTCAAAAACAGACTGCAACTTTCCTTCATTCAGGTCATACCAGTAAATACCGGGCTGGAGTTCTCCATTATCCCCTGTCGTATGAAACAATAAGCCTTCACCGTTCTCTGCAAATGTGTAGTCTTTGACAAAACCAAAGGTCATCTGCTTACCATTGTCCAGGTTACTCAAAATCAATGGGAATCCGTTTTCATCAGATATTTTACGGGCTGGTTTGGCTTTTTCGGAATTTTCCTGTCCATTCCCATTTGTTTTTTCCTTTTCGGCTTCAGTAACTGCTTCCAATTGATAAGCAATCCAATTCCCTGCTTTTTCGGGGATTTTATAGGATTTGACGTGGGGAATTTTTTCCAGTTTTTTATTGGTCCAAGAATAAATCCCCAAGGTATCTTTTGGCATGTCCTCTTTTTTCTTCTTTTCCCGGCGAAGTTCTTTGACCAGATCCTTTTGTGCTTTGATCAGCATAAAAGAATACCTGCTGTCCCAACCTTGTTTTATATTTTCTGCCCGCGGTACTTCATCTTTGGTGTTTATGGAAAGGTCCATTAAGACCAGTTTACCATCCGCCGCTTCGGGGTTTAAAGTGTAAGCAGCGTACTTACCATCATTGGTGAGCTCTTTGTAAGTAATACTTTTCCATTCGTCATAAGCAGCATGGGTCAATGGCTTTTTGACAATTTGGGGACTTGCCTGTTTTCTTTGGGCGAAGGCGGGAAGTATCAAAACCACCACCAAAAACCCTGTTAATAGATTCTTTACCATAATTATCTGTATTTGCTTTGAAATTATAGCATTCCTTAAAAATAAAAAAACCGACTATCAAACAGCGGCGGAGAAATCACTGACAAGGAAAATTATTTGTTATCAAATAAGAAGTTGGGAATCTTATCATGGGTTGAAACCCATGGTTATTAAATCGTTCTTTCCTACGGAACTATTGAAAAATTATTCCTTACGGAAAGAATAGCGGAGACCGATGTTTGACCTTATTGCAAAAGTGCCTGAGCTATATATGTTTGGAGTTGCCTCCATCAAAACAGCAAAATTCCTATGGGCAGCTATCGGCTTAAAAGTTAGACCTAAAGGCAATCCTACTTTTGCGTTATTCCCGTTCTCTAAAATTCCCAACATGATCCCCGCATGTAAATTTACCCATTCTCCACGTTTGAAATTTCTGTGAAACATTCCTTCAACACCGAACGGAAAATCTATAATATCCGTCGCCAACAATCTCAACTCACCAAAATACAATTTCTCATTATCGGTTCCAACTCCAACCTGATTGATATATCCACTATGATAAACCCCTACATGTACTTGTGCCTGAGCCTGAATCGATATAAAAACGCCAAAAATTAAGACAATGGCAAAAGATCTGATTTTACTCATATAATTTTTTAGTTTAATTTATCAAAGACAAAAGTAGTTTTAAATTCTATGTATCCAAACAAAAATTAGTTACAGTTAAGGATAAAAAAATAGACCCTTGAGAATTGATATTCACAAGGGTCTATTTCTTATTCATAATCATTTATCCTCTTAAAATCTCCATTGGAGGCATCTTTACGATTTTACGGCCATTGAGCCATCCCAACAATATGGTCAATGCTGTAATCGCAAGATAAACGATCAGGGCTTCTTTATAAGCTCCCCTAAAAGGCAGATTGAATACAAACTGGCTCAAAAGAAAGGTTGCCAAAAATGAAAGCAAAATCCCACTTAAAGAAGCCAAGGAACCCAAAAAGAAATATTCCAAGGTATTGATCTTGCTGACCATACCACTATCTGCACCCAATGTCCGCAACAAGATACTTTCGCGCATCCTTTGATACTTGCTGATAATCAAAGAACTGATCAAAACCAATACTCCTGTTATGATGCTGAAAAAGGCCATAAACTGTATGACAAAACTGATTTTCCCCAAGATTTCTTCTAGGGTTTCTACAATCGCCCCTAAGTTGATCACTGAGATATTTGGGAATTTCCTTACAATCTCTGATTGGACATCGGCTGCCTGTCGGTCATTTTTGGTTTTGGTGATCAGCACATGGAATTTAGGCGCATTGGTCAAAACATTGTCCGGAAACAATACCAGGAAATTGGTAGAAACCTGATTGAATTTGATATCCCTAAAACTTCCCACATAAGTTGTTATCGGTCTCCCCTGAACATTGAAAACTATCTCATCCCCCAAATTGATCCCTGTTCTTTCTGCATATCCCTGATCAAAGGAAATAAATATGGAATCATTCGGTGATGCTACTTTTCTTAATTCTCCACTGACCAGCCTTTCTGAGGAAATCAATGAATCCCGGTAAGTCACCCTGAATTCCCTGTTGTACAAGCCTCTTGATCTTCTCTCCTCATCGGGTAATGTATCGTTGCCTTTTTTTGTCAATCCATTGATGGATTCCAAACCCATGGTAACAATCGGAACTTGCTGTAAAATAGGCAAATCCCTTTTTCTGATCCTTTCAGCCACCGAATCCACCTGATGGGTCTGAATATCAAACATCAGCATGTTGGGTTGATCCTCTTTATCCGCAAATCTTGCCTCATCCAATAATTGGTTTTGAACAAAAAACAAGGTGCTGATCATCGCCGTGCCCAGCCCAATGGTTGCAATCAGGGAGACGGTTTGGTTATTTGGTCTATAAAGATTGGCTAAAGATTGCCGGATAGGATACTGTAGGGTAATGGGCAAGAACCTTTTGATCAGCCACATGATACCCAAAGCCACGGACCACAAAGCCAGGAATGCAAACACCACAAATCCCGTAAATCCCAATGCCTCTTTCCAGCCATTCAACAGGAAAAAGCTGAAACCGAAAATAAACAACAAAATGCCAGTTACCACTGTCCAACGCAAGGGATCTTTGGAAATTTTAGTTTCTCCTTCCTCAGGTCTTAAAGTAGCCATTGGGGAAACCTTCCTGATTTTTAATAAGGGTAAAAGCGCGAAAAGCACAGCAACAAGTAATCCTGTCAAAATTCCAAAAGCGACACTTTTCCATGAAATCGCCATAGTGACCTCCACCGGAAGGAAATCAGCAAATACAGTGGGCAAAATAAACTGAAGCATTGTACCCAAAAAAGCGCCGAATAAGGATCCTATCAAACCCATCACCAATATTTGAACCAGATAGATTTTCATAGCTGTCCAAGCTGACACCCCCAAACAACGCAATACTGCCACAGAGGCTAATTTCTCTTTCACAAACACATTCACTGCGCTTGCCACTCCTACACAGCCCAACAACAAGGCAATGAATGCAACAAGGCTCAGAAAATTAGAAAGATTCTCAAAAGAACGTCCGGTTTGGCGACGTCGGTCTTCGACTGTATCAGCGTCCACTTTTTCTTCTTCCCATTGTTCCTCATACAATTTGACCAATTCATCAGGATTCACTTCGTCGGCCAATTGATAGTACCTTTGGTAGTTAAGCCTGCTGCCATATTGGATCAAGCCTGTTGCCTCGGCATATTCCATGGGTAAATAAACTGCCGGAGCTACAGTAGCTGCAATTCCTGTTTGACCGGGTACTTTCTGCAGTTCACCTTCAATCACAAAAGTCAGTTCACCGACTTTGATACTGTCACCTACCACGGCATTAAACTGTGCCATCAGGAGTTTTTCAACCAATGCTTTTCTTCCACCCTGTCTGAAAGTGCTTTCGGCATTTTCAGGGATGGTTTCCAGTTTTCCATAAAAAGGAAAATCCCCTGCCAGCATCCGGACTTGGGTCAACCTACTTTCGCCTGTAGCCGGAAAAGCCACCATACTGGCAAAATTGACTTCCTCAGCTCTTTGGATTGCGATCGAATCTGTGGGTTGTTCCCCCAGGGGTTTGTTATTTTCCAGAACCAAATCAGCCCCGACCAGTTCCTTGGATTGGTTTTCAATATCTTTTTTTAGGTTTTCACCAAAAGAACTGATTCCTACCAAGGCAGCAATTCCCACCACCATGGAGGATACAAAAAGCAAAAGACGGGAGAAATTCTTGCGAAAATCCCTGTAAGCCATCAATAAAATCCACGAAAAATCAGCCATTGTTTTCCTCCTGGATTTTGCCCCCTTTGATATGAATGATTCTGTTGGTGCGTTTGGCCAATTCCGGGTCATGGGTGACCAAAACCAAGGTCGTCCCCTCTTCTTTGTTCATGTTGAAAATCAGGTCCTCAATCATTTCTCCGGTTTCGGTATCAAGATTTCCTGTGGGTTCATCAGCAAAAAGAATCAAAGGCTCATTGGCAAATGCCCTTGCAATGGATACACGCTGTTGTTCTCCACCTGACAATTGTGTTGGGTAATGTGTAACCCGGTCGCCCAAACCGACTTTTTGTAGCAAGGACAATGCTTTTTCCTTTGCATCTTTCCTTTTTTTCAATTCCAAAGGCACCATCACATTTTCCAGCGCAGTCAAGGTGGGAAGTAATTGGAAATTTTGAAATATAAAACCTACATTTTTGCTTCTTACGGCAGCACGTTCATCTTCCGATAATTTCTCAAATGCACTACCATTGAGCACTACCGACCCGGTCGTCGCAGAATCCAATCCTGCACATAAGCCAAGCAATGTGGTTTTGCCACTTCCTGACGGCCCAACGATTGCAATACTGTCACCGGATTGGATATTGAGATTGACATTATCCAAAACAGTCAATTTCCTGTTTCCACTTTGGTAGGTTTTGGAAACTTCCTTTACACTTAAAATGCTCATAAAAATAATAGAGGTTTTTGTACGGGCTAATAACACCAACAAACGTCCAAAAGGTTTGATTCGTTGGAAATAAAGATAAGGCTAAAGAATGGATTGAAACAATTTCGCCTGAAAAATTGTAGATTTGGGGAAAGGTGTAATAGTAATTATATGCTTTATTGCCATTTATGCATCAAACCTGTTTCAAAATGACCGATGTCGGATGACCGATGTTTGGTTCATTTATAATCTTCACCTTTATATGGAAGATTATTGGCAATGTTACGAACAATAAAATATAATAATGAAGTATAAAAACAGAATAACAATAAATCCTGAAATATGTCATGGAAAGCCTTGTATTAGAGGTATGCGATGGCCTGTGGAAGTGCTTCTGGATCTGATGGCTTCAGGCATGACTTATGAGGAAATTATAGAGGATCATCCTGAATTGGAAAAAGAAGATTTCTTTGCAGCATTGGAATTTGCAAAACTCTCTATAATTGGCACTTCGACACAAGAAATTGCATGAAGTTTTTGTGTGATGTTCATATTTCTTTGAATTTCGTGAAATTTTTAAATCAGAATGGATTTGAATCAATTCACGTTAATTCAATCTTAAACGGATTCAATACTCAAGATTCAGAAATTGCAAAAAATGCTGACAAAATGGGTTTTATCGTAATATCCAAAGATGTGGATTTTAAAAATGATTTTTTAATTAAAGGAAGTCCTAAAAAACTTATTAAAATTAATTTGGGAAATGTTTCCAATAGAGATTTAATAGAAGTTTTTGGAAAAGAGATTCCAAAAATTAAGTCAATTGCAAAAGCTGAATCATTCATCATAGAAGCAAATCCCAATCACTGGACCTATCAAATAAAAAATTAATTGTCTCATATTATGAATTATAAAAACCACTTCTTTTCAATATTAATCATTGTAATGATTTTTGCCTGCTCAAAAAAATCTGAAAGAGTTGAAAATACAACTAGTGAAATTCAAACCCAAAAACCCGATCAAAAAAAACTCATTCTCTTTTTCGGCAACAGCCTGAGTGCAGGATACGGAATTGATGCCGAGGATGCATTCCCAGGCTTGGTTGCGCAGCGAATTGACAGCTTGGGTCTGGATTACAGGGTGGTCAACGGAGGATTGAGCGGTGAAACCACTGCCAGTGGACTTAGCCGTCTTGACTGGTTTCTGGAAGAAGAGCCTGCAATATTTGTCCTTGAACTGGGTGGAAACGATGGATTGAGAGGAATTCCACTTACAGAAACAAAAAAGAACCTGAAAGGAATTATTCAAAAAGTCCGTTCCAAATATCCCCAAACAACAATCCTATTGGCAGGAATGCAAATTCCACCCAACATGGGTCCGGAATATACCAGTGAATTTAGAGAATTATACCCTAGCGTGGCTGAAGAAGAAAATGTAATCCTTATTCCTTTTTTATTGGAAGGTGTTGCCGGAAATCCTGATCTGAATCTTCCTGACGGGATTCACCCTACAGAGGAAGGGCATTTGATCGTATTTGAGACCATCTGGGAATACCTTGAGGATTTGTTATAAAATTTCATTTTTCTCAATTTAAAGCTTTGCTTTGTCAACTCCCTTCCTGTCGGCAGACAGGGACGAAAGATTTATGACAAGGAGAAGCTATTGACATGATTGATCCAAAAACTGCATCTAAGAACTCCGATATACTTCTCCTTGTCACCTCGACGACAGGAGAGGTCTATGACCTTAAGGCTCTATAGATATCTCCCTACGGTCGATATGACAAGGGAAAGTCTTTTTAAAAATCAAAAAATACCCTAACTTAAATTGAACTTTTAAACTCACTTTTTATGAAAAGGCATGAATATTTTGTTTATATCCTTACAAATTACAAAAAGACAGTCTTGTATATCGGAATGACAAATGATTTGATTTCACGTTTAAATCAACATGGAGAAAAATTCAATCCGGAAAGCTTTACAGCAAAGTATCAATGTAAATACCTTGTTCATTGGGAATCCTATCAATATGTCCAAGATGCTATCGCCCGGGAAAAAGAAATCAAAAAATGGAGGAGGGAAAAAAAAGAGGATTTGATTAAAGAATTAAATCCAGATTGGAAGTTCTTAAATGAAGAAGTTGGGGGTTAACTGCGAAAAGAAGGGGTTTAGATTTCTCCCTAGCTATCTTTGAGAGCTGACTTTAACCTTCAAGCTGAACAGATATCTCCTATCGTCGATATGACAAGGATAAGCTACTGACATTATTGATGCTATAAAAGCATTCAAGATTCCTTTTCAACTTTGCCTTGTCACCTCGAGTTTACAACATTTTTTCAGAAACATACGAAAAAGGAATGACATGGTAGTAAATTAGAGTAACCTTGAGCAGTATGGCCGTCCCATTGTATAGTGCCCCGTGCCTGTCCTCGAGTGTGGTCCTGTTTGATTGAGAACGAAATAGTGGTACAGCAATATGCTTGTCCGAATGGTAGCCTGCCTTTTACAGTTCTTCAAACAGGCTTAAGGCCAATATTTCTTTATCAGGTAGTTTTATGAAAAAGATCCATCAAAACACAGCTGGTATCGATATAGGCTCCAGGAGCATCTATGTCGACATCGAAGGAAAAGAAGTCGCGAGTTTTGAAACCTTTACTTCAGACTTCAGGAAAGCCGCAGTTTATCTAATAGAAGCAGGTGTCACTTCTGTTGCCATGGAAGCGACCGGCAGCTATTGGGTTATTCTCTATGATATCCTTACAGAGGCAGGACTTGATGTCTGGCTTGTTGACGGACGCCAGACCAAACAGGTCCCAGGCAGGAAAACCGATGTGAAAGACTGTCAGTGGATCAACCAACTCCACGCCCATGGACTGTTGAACAGGTGCTTTGTAGCTGAAGGTCTGATGAAAGAGCTCCGCTCTTACCAAAGGCTCAGAGAGGACCATATCCGGAGTATGTCCATGCATATAAACCATATGCAGAAAGCACTTATTGAAATGAATATCAGGCTTCCCGAGGTTCTCAGCCAGGTGCACGGTGCCAGCGGAACGGTGATGATAGAAGCCATCCTCCAAGGAGAAAGGGACCCCCAGAAACTACTTTCCCTGTGCCATCACAGTCTGATAAAGAAAAAGGGTGAGAAAATAGTAAAAGCTCTTGAAGGGTTTTATACCGAAGCAGGACTGTTTGCACTTAAACAGGCCTATGAGGCATACAGGTTTTACAAAGCCCAGATATCAGACTGTGATAAGAAGATCCAGGATACATTCAATAAGCAAAACATGGACCTGTACGAGTTCCCAAAAGGTATGAAGCGAAAACAGATCAGGCATAATAAACCCGATGTTTCGGATTTGGGAAAATACCTTCTGAAAATATTCGGTGGCAAGGATGCCACCAAGCTGTCCGGGTTCACCGATTATACATGGTTTCAAGTGTTGACCGAAACGGGTCCGGATCTTTCCAGATGGAAGACCGAAAAACACTTTACCAGCTGGTTGGGGCTATCCCCTGGCCAGCACCAATCGGGTAGAAAGAAAAAGAACAAGTCCAAAGGCAGACCGAAAGCCGGCCAGATATTCAGGGTAATTGCCCAAGGGCTATTGAACAGCAAGAAAATTGCACTCGGGGCATTCGGCAGAAGACTATGTGGAAGAAAAGGTCCGAGGGTAGCCATCAAGGCCATGGCAAGAAAACTTGCAGAGCAATATTGGAGGTTAATGGTAAAAGGATCTGATTTTGTAGAGTTCGGTATAAAATATTACGAGGAAATCATGCAAAAACAGAAAATGAAATTGATACAAAGGCTAGCAGTGGAACTGAACATGGATATTGTCCCACAAGAAATTGAAGAGAAAATCCTTAATTTACATGAAGAATGATTTTATGTCATTGGTACGCAAGGGAGAGGTCTATTCTCCGATTTAGGGTTATAGATATCTCCCTACGGTCGATATGACAAGGCAAAGCTTTGGTCAGCCATTTTTAACTCAAATTTTAATTTACGTTTCATTTTTCTCCCTTCTCAACTATCGCGTCTTGGCTCTTGACTCTTGGCTCTTTTCTCCCCGATACTCGGGGCAGGCTTTTCTTCTTGATTCTTGGCTCTCGCCTCTCGCTTCTCCCCTCTAATAAAACGCATCCTCAAACTGCCTGAAATTCACATTGCCGTTTTTGTCCCTGTATACTCCTACTATGTCAAAACGGATATCCTTGTGCCAGTCTTTTTCATGGATATAATGGTCAGCAGCCTTGACTATCAGTTTGCGCTTGGTATAGTCCACAAACTCCTCGGCATAACCAAATCCCGTCCCACTTCGATATTTGACCTCTACAAAAACCAGGATTCCTTTATACTTGAATATCAGGTCAATTTCGGCGTGACTGTAGCGGTAATTGGCCTCTACAAATTCATAGCCACGTCCACTCAGCCATTCCCTTGCCAAGTCTTCGGCTTCCTTTCCTTTGTCATTGTGTTCTGCCATGGCAATAATTGTTTATTTTTGAAAAACTCTTTGAGAACCTATAATTAAAAACACTTGTTGCAAAGCAGCAACTCTTCAAAACTGTGAATCAAGTTATCAATAAAAAAGTAAAATTTCTAGACCTTGGCCTAAAGGATTACCAGGAAACATGGGATTTTCAGGAAGAGTTGTTTGCAAAAACCGTTGCACTGAAAATCGAAAACAGGAAATCTTCTCCAGAGCTCCAAAAGCCATCTGAAAATTACCTGATTTTTGTGGAACATCCCCATGTGTATACTTTGGGGAAAAGCGGTGAACTATCCCACTTATTGTTGGATGAGGATGGCCTGAAGGAAAAAAACGCCACCTTCTACAAAATCAACCGTGGCGGGGACATCACCTATCATGGCCCCGGCCAGTTGGTAGGATATCCCATCATCGACTTGGATAACTTCTTTACGGATATACACAAATACCTGAGATTTTTGGAGGAAGCCATTATTTTGACATTGGCAGAATATGGTATTGAAGCTGGAAGGATTGAAGGTTTGACAGGAGTTTGGCTGGATCATGAAACACAAAAGAATCCCAGAAAAATCTGTGCCTTAGGCGTCAAATCCAGCAGATGGGTGACCATGCACGGTTTTGCCTTCAATGTGAATTCTGATATCACTTACTTCAACAATATCGTCCCTTGCGGCATCCCCGACAAAGCCGTGACTTCCCTCCACCTCGAATTGGGAAGACCTATAGAAATCTCAGAAGTCAAAGAAAAAGTCAAAAGACATATTATTGAGTTGTTTGAGATGGAGTTGGTTTAAATAAAATGGAAATACATCTGAAATAATATTGAAATATAGTTGATATAAAAATTAGATTTAACCGCTGAATCACCTTGTCTTGGCTCTTGATTCTTGTCTCTTGGCTCTCATATCCAACGTCTTATCTCTCACCTCTAACCCATGAAAAAAGACATCGACTTTCACCCGGTCACCGGAGTAAAACTGGCCATTGCCAAAGAAAACATCAATGGAAATATTGAATGGGGGGTATATATTATCAATCTCAATATGATTGAACTGAATACTGTCATGATTACTTCCAAAGGATATGGGATTATTGACGGGGAGGAAAAGAAAACCTCCACTTTGCGGCATATGATACAGGAGTTGGGTTCGGAATCCATCGCCAAGATTGAGCCCATCGATCCTGCACTGTTTGCCCTCAACAATGAATATTGGGTCAGTTACTATATCCTTGATCAGATTTTCGACAAAAAGTTTATCTTTACAGTAGGCAGTATGGACCCCTCCAATATGATCTATATTCCTGAATTGGATATGGAAGGTGTCCTTCACGGATAACAATTTTAGCTATGGTAAATTTTTTCAATGAATTGAGCGATATCCTTTTTTTGGATATTGAGACAGCCTCTCAGGAAGAAGCTTTTGAAGCATTGCACCCAAGACTTCAGGAAGAATGGCTCAAAAAAGAAAAGCATATCCAATCAAAGGATTCTGAAATCGAACCTGGAAGTCTCTTTTTCAATAAAGCAGGCATCTACGCCGAATTCGGAAAAGTCATCTGTGTAAGTGTGGGCTATTTTCATTTTGTAGAAGAGGAAAATAAAATGGAATTCAGGACCAAAAGTTTTGCCGAAGAACAGGAATATGATACCCTTACGGCATTTGTGGAATTGCTGCACAGAAAAAAGTGGATACTTTGTGCCCATAACGGAAAGGAATTTGACTTTCCTTATTTGAGCCGTAGGATCCTGGTCAACAGAATTCCACTTCCAGAACCTTTACAGATAGCTGGCAAAAAACCTTGGGAAGTCCGGCATCTGGACACGCTTGAACTTTGGAAATTCGGAGATTACAAGCACTACACAAGATTGGAGCTTTTAGCAGCTATTTTTGACATCCCCACCTCCAAAGAAGGAATTGATGGTTCCCAGGTCAATGAAGCCTATTACCATAAAAAAAATCTTGAAAAAATCCGGGAATATTGTTTGAGGGATGTCTTGGTCACCGCCCAGATTTATCTGGCATTTCAGGGACTTCCGCCTGATTTGGAGATTGAAATTATTAATAAGGATTCTTCTGAATGAAATTGGAGCAAAGTGAAGGTCCCGAGAGCGAAGTGATTCGGGATGTGATGGAAATAAGGTTGAAATCGAAAATCCCAAGACCGTATGGGATTCGGGATAAATTGAAATAGAATTGTGGATATTGATGGATATTAGGATATTAAAAAAGGCCCTCTTTACGTTTTTAATAGAAATTAGCCGCCTTCCAACCATAGAATTGAAATGGATTAATTTATTCACTTTTCCTGCTTTCAAACTAAATATACGCATGTCAAATCAAAATTCAGTTAATGTTATTTCAAAGTTTAAGTCATGTTATTTCAAAGTTCAGCTTGTGATATTTCAAAATTAGCCCTAAATTTGAAATAAAAACATGTTGGTTTCTAGGGAAATAGTTTCTGCGATCAAGATGATAGCACCAATGTATCCGATCATTGCTTTGACCGGACCAAGACAATCCGGGAAGACTACGCTACTCAAAAATTTATTTCCGGATTACAGGTATATCAGCTTAGAAAATCCTGATAACAGAAATTTTGCTGAGTCAGATCCTAATGGATTTTTGAAAGAATTTCACTCACATGTCATTTTTGATGAAGTTCAACGGGTTCCCGAATTGTTTTCATACATCCAAAATATCGTAGATGATAGAAGTGGGGAAATGGGTATTTATGTCCTTTCAGGTTCGCAGAATTTCCACTTGATGCACAGCATCACACAAAGCCTTGCCGGCAGAGTTGCAATTTTCAAATTATTCCCCTTTGATTTAAAGGAATTAAAAAATGAAGGATTATTGGGAGAGAACTATTTGAATTCACTTATTAAAGGATATTACCCAGCCATTTATGATAGGGATATTCCATCAAAGGTCTTTTACTCCAATTATATTGAGACTTATATCAACAGGGATATAAGTGAACTTGTTGCCATCAGGGATTTAAGGATTTTCCAAAACTTCCTTTCATTTTGCGCTGCTAGGGCAGGACAATTACTGAATCTGAATGCATTGGCCAATGAATGCGGCATCAGTCAACCCACAGCAAAAGCATGGCTATCGGCATTAGAACAAAGCTTCATTACGTTTCAACTATACCCATACCATAAAAACTACAATAAAAGGATAGTCAAAACACCAAAGCTTTATTTCTATGACACAGGTTTATTATGTCACTTGCTTAAAATCAGTAAAACGGAAAGTTTACTGGCAAATCCGATTAAGGGTGCATTGTTTGAAAACATGATGATTGCTGAGTATTTAAAACAGATGCACCATCAAAACAATCCTCAAGACCTATGGTTTTGGCGGGATGCTGCTGGAAATGAAATCGACCTTTTGGTCGACAAGGGTGATCAAATAGAAATCATTGAATTCAAAGCGTCCCAAACTATCAAAACTAAAATGTTTGATGGGCTGGCCAAATTTGAAGAAATTTCCCAAATCAAAAATTTAAACAAATCACTGGTGTATGGTGGGGATACTTCGCAAAAAAGAAGTGCAGGAAATTTGGTGGCTTGGAGAGACTTTGGATAATAAAACCAAATTGGAACCAATTCTGCTATAAGTTTTTTATTAACTTTATAAAAAGAAACTCCTGATGAAAACCAAATCACTTGAGATTATTAAAAAGAGAGTTTTGGATAAGATCGAAAACCTATCTGAGGAAGAATTGATAGAGCTAGATAGAATTATCGATAATTTAGATTCCAGAAAATCAAGGATAGAACAAATTTTATCTTTTAGGGAATTTCTGGACAAAGTTGAAGATCCGGATTTAATCAGAGAACTTACCGTGGATTTACCTAAAAACAGGCTTAAAAGTAACCGAAATATTGAGACATTTGAAAGTGACTTTTTTAAGGACTGAAATCTTGATTAACTTTTTCAAAAATTCAGATATGGAATTAATAACAAATAACCAGGCCCATTTCCGACAGATCAAGGGCCTGAAATTAAACAATTGGAAATAAACCTTTTATGGGAAGAAAATCAAACAATCAACAGGGGAAGAAAGGCGGGAAAGTGATGGATGCCTCCCAGTTGGCAAGAAAAGTCCTTAATTTTTTGGACAATAATTATGGCAAAGAATTCAATGCCAAACAGATCATCAAAAAACTGGAAATCAGAGACTCCGTCACCAAAGGCGGAGTAGAACCGACTTTGCATAAATTGGCCGCAGCAGGTTCTGTGTCCAAAACACCAAGAAATTACTTCTCCTCGGTCAAAGAACCGGAATTTGTAGAAGGTGAGGTTGATTTTGTAAACCCCAGATTTGCATTTATCAAGCCGGATCCCAAACACGATTTGGAAGAAGATGTTTTGGTGAAAGAAGCAGACCTCAAACATGCCCTCGATGGAGATAGGGTCAGAATTATGGTCTATCCGACCAAAGGAAGCACCGGAAGACTGGAAGGAAAAGTGTTGGAAATTGTAAATAGAAGCAGGGATGAGTTTGTAGGACGGATTGAAATATCCCCAAGATATGCCTTTGTCGTGCCTGATTTCAAGAAAATGCACCATGATATTTTTGTGCATTTGGGAGATTTGGGCGGTGCCCAACACAATCAAAAAGTAGTTGTCAAACTTTCCGATTGGCGGGAAGATGACAAAAATCCTACGGGGAAAGTCACACGTGTACTCGGTAAAGCCGGTGAACACGAAGTGGAAATCCACTCCATCATGGCGGAATTTGGATTGCCTTTCGAATATCCCAAAGCTGTCGAAGAAGAGGCGAATGCCATCCCTGATGAAATCCCAAGTTCTGAAATCAAAAACAGAAGGGACATGCGGGATGTGCCTACATTCACCATTGACCCCGCGGATGCCAAGGATTTTGATGATGCCATTTCCTACAGAAAACTGGACAATGGAAACCTTGAAATCGGTGTCCACATCGCTGATGTCACCTATTATGTAAAACCTAAAACAGGTTTGGAAAGAGAAGCCTATGACAGGGCCACCTCTGTATATTTGGTGGACAGAACTATCCCAATGCTACCGGAAAGGTTGAGCAACGGACTTTGTTCCTTAAGACCCAATGAAGACAAACTGACTTTTTCCTGTGTTTTTGAAATGGATGAAAATGCGGATGTCCTCAAGCATTGGATTGGGCGGACTGTAACGCATTCAGACAGAAGATTTGCCTATGAAGAAGGGCAGGAAAATATTGACAATCAATCCGGAGACTTTTATCAGGAACTCACCTTACTCAATGATCTGGCGAAGAAACTTCGCAAAAGAAGATTTGACAAAGGGGCGGTGAATTTTGAAACGGTTGAGGTCAAGTTCAAATTGGATGAAAAAGGAAAACCGCTTGGGCTTTTTGTCAAAGAAAGGAAAGACATCCACAAACTGATCGAGGAATTTATGCTTTTGGCCAATCGTACCGTGGCGGAATATGTGTACAACAAAAACAAAGGCAATGATACCTTTGTATATAGAATCCATGACAATCCCGACGCAGAGCGATTGGAAACATTTGCCAACTTTGCCAAGAAGTTTGGCCATGAGGTCAAAATCGGTGAAGGAGAAAGGGTATCTGCAGCGCTCAATAAGCTGATGGACGAAATCGTCGGAAAACCTGAGCAGAATGTTTTGGAACAATTGGCCATAAGAAGTATGGCCAAAGCCAAATATACCACCGAACCCAAGGGACACTTTGGTTTGGCATTTAAACATTACACCCATTTTACCTCCCCTATCAGGAGGTACCCCGACATGATGGTGCACCGCTTGCTTCAACATTACCTCGATGGCGGAAAATCTCCCAATGAGGAAGAATGGGAAGAAAAATGTCTTCATTCCTCCACAAGGGAAAAAAGAGCCGCCGATTCCGAAAGGGCTTCCATCAAGTACAAACAAGTGGAATTTATGTCCCTTGCTGAGGAAAAAGACTATGAAGGCATTGTGGCAGGTGTTACCGAGTGGGGTGTTTTTGTGGAAATCACGGAAACCAAATGCGAAGGAATGATTCGTGTTCAGGACATGAAAGACGATTATTATGATTTTGATGAAAAAAACATGCGACTTATTGGGTCGAAAAATAAAAAAATGATCACTTTGGGGGATAAAGTAATGGTCCGTGTAGTTGCGACGGATATTGATAGGAGAACAATAGACCTGGAATTTGCTGATAATGAACCAAGCCAAAAAAAGCGCCGATAAATTATTACATGCCTTGGAAAACCATATCCAAGGATTTTCATACGGAGAATCACCCAAAGAACTTTACGAGCCAATAGCCTATATCATGAGTTTGGGAGGGAAACGCATCCGTCCCCTTCTCACATTAATGGCCTATTCACTGTACAGAGAGGATTTTCAGAACATCCTCACTCCTGCCTTGGCCGTTGAGGTCTTCCACAATTTCACTTTGATGCACGATGACATCATGGACGATGCCCCGCTGCGAAGAGGGAACCAAACAGTCCATGAAAAATGGAATGCCAATACAGCTATCCTTTCGGGAGATGTCATGCTGGTCAAAGCTTATGATATGCTGCTTGAAATTGAAGCAGACAAACTCCATGAGTGCATCAGGTTTTTCAACAAAACTGCCGCAGAGGTCTGCGAGGGACAGCAGAAGGACATGAACTTCGAAACCCTTCCCACGGTATCCGAGGAAGATTACATCGATATGATCCGCTTGAAAACAGCTGTTCTCCTTGGTTTTGCGCTACAGTTTGGAGCCATAATGGCCGGCGCGCCCAAAGCGGACGCCCTGCATCTTTATAATTTTGGAGTCAATATCGGCATCGGTTTTCAATTGAAAGATGATCTTTTGGATGTCTATGCGGATAAGACGAAGTTTGGGAAACAGGTTGGGGGAGATATTATTTCCAACAAAAAAACTTTCCTCTTGCTCAAAGCAAAAGAACTGGCCAAGGGAGACACCAAGACTTTATTGGAAAACTGGATTGAGGCCAAAGATTTTGATAAGGCGGAAAAAGTCGGAGCGGTCACTGCTATTTATGATGAATTGGGCATAAAAGAACTGACCGAATCCAAAATGAAGGAATACTTTGACAAAGGCTTTTCTGAATTCGCTTCCCTGAAAGTACCTTATCAGAACCAATTTCAGGAACTTTTGGACCTTACACAAAATTTGGTGGATAGGGAGAGGTAATTCCGGAAGTATTTGGAGCAGATATCTTATTAATTGTTTGCAATTGAATGCTTATATGTAAGATTGGTAGTGTTAAGGGCTTCTCCTTGTCATATCGAAGTCAGGAGATATCAGTTCTGACTTGAAGGTCTTAGATCTCTTCCGCCACGGCGGACAAGACCTGCCGTCAAGGTGACAAGGATACGCCATTTGAAGTATTGAATGCGGAAATTGGATCAATTGTGTAATTGGCTTCTCCTTGTCATATCGATCCCGATAACTATCGTGGAGAGATATCTGTAACCTGTAATGAGCAATAGACCTCTTCCGCCACGGCGGACAAGACCTGCCGTCGAGGTGACAAGGACAAGTTTTGTTTGTAATTTATCACCTACATTTGTTGGATAGTATTAAAGACTACTATACTAAAAGACAAATAAACAACCTCAACAAATGGAATTATCCGCAACGGTCGTATTGATTGCCCTTACTGCATTGACTTCGTATCAGGCCTGGAGAAAGCCTGAACTGCTCAACAGGTGGATGTTTACACCTTATATGATCAATAATAAGGGGCAGTGGGACAGGTTTGTACTTTCGGGATTTATCCACAAAGACAATATCCACCTGCTGTTCAACATGTTTACCTTCTATTTTTTTGGAAGGGTGGTGGAGATGTTTTTGATATTTAAGTTTGGAATGGTGATGGGAATAATTGCTTATGTGCTTTTCTATGTGGGTGCCATAGTGGTTGCCGACATACCAACCTTCTTTAAGCATAAGGATCATTCCTACTACCGTGCGCTTGGTGCATCAGGCGGAGTTGCGGCCACCGTCTTTGGAAGCATCATTCTGATGCCTTTGTCGGATATCTGCCTCTTCGGGATTATTTGTTTACCGGGATTTGCATTAGGAATCATGTTTTTGATCTATTCGGTCGTACAGGCACAAAAAGGCGCCGATGGTATCAACCACGACGCGCATTTATATGGAGCACTGTTTGGAATTGCCTTTATTTTGGTCGTCAATCCCCAAAGTGCCCTGAAT
The DNA here is from genome assembly GCF_900176595.1 of Aquiflexum balticum DSM 16537. Taxonomy (GTDB): domain Bacteria; phylum Bacteroidota; class Bacteroidia; order Cytophagales; family Cyclobacteriaceae; genus Aquiflexum; species Aquiflexum balticum. The sequence continues at coordinate 1,869,477 of NZ_LT838813.1, read as the reverse complement.
TTTATAGACCAAATAAAAAGCTTCAGGATGTTTTGATAACTAACCAGAAAATATGAAACCTGACAGGTTTTTACATCTTAAATGGTTTTTTTGAGACCATTGGTGCTATTTACCTGTCAGGTTTAACTCTCCTCCATTTGATATGACAAAGTAGGGTTAAACCTCCTTCATAATTAAAATCCCTATTTATCCTTCTGAAGTTGTCTGATATTTTTATCCGTGACACTTCTCAACATGGTATTCCATCTGTCTTTCCCTTTTTCCTCGGAATAAACATCCGGACCAGGAATACCAACTCTCATTCCCAATATTCTTTCTGCTGTCTTTCCTGTTCCTGAAATATTAAAGTAAAGATCAACCGCATTGATATCGTGGGTAAATCTTGAAATCTTGTCTATGGATTTTCTGATCTGGGCTTGCAGACCTTCAGGAAGGTCAACTTGTGGGGCTTGCACATCAATTTTTATCCCTTTGTAATTTTCTGTGTAATTCATAGTATTATTTATTGGATTTTTTGTTAATTTAATAAAATAGATATTTTTAATTATCGATAGCTAAAATTCCTTTCTAAAACATTCTAAACCTAATCAAAAAATGAAAATTTTTAACAAAAATCAGTTCATAGAATTGTCAAAGAAATCAGGTTTCCCTTTTATATCCATTTATACTCCAACCACACGACTGAGTACCAATGCTTATAAAGACGACAAAACCCATTTCAAAAACCAACTTCAGGAAATAGAAAGCCGGTTAAATTCCGAAAAGGGATTTGGTTGGAAAGAGACTGAAAAAATCCTGAGCCCGGCTTATGCTTTGCTGGAAAACCCAGAGTTTTGGGAGCATAATTCCGATATGTTGGCCGTTTTTCTTTTTGATGGAGAAATGGAAATTTTCCAAATGCCTCTTGAAATTAAAGAAGGAAGTCATTTTATAGGTTCTAAGCCAATGCTTTTACCGATGATTCCTGAATTGGCTGATGATGGGCACTACTATTTGTTATTGCTGAACCTGGATCATATTTATCTCTATGAAGCCACAAGAAACGGGATTCAGGAAATTGACGATGAGGATTTTGCTTCTTCCTTTACTGATGAAGAAAAAAGCGGGGAAGATAAAGGATTCCAGGCCCGTGGAGGTGGAGGAGTTGGTTCACAGTTTCATGGCCACAGTGAAAATTCTGATGAAGAGCGCAAGAAAAGACTCTTGAATTTCTTCCACAGGGTGGACAACAAGCTTGTTCCTCTTTTGAACAAAAATCCGCTGCCCCTTTATTTGGCAGGTGTCGAATATCTTGCTCCGATTTATAGGGAGGCAAACAGTTATAACTATTTGAAAGAAGGCAAGATAACCGGAGCATTCAACCATAATGATATGATGATACTGCATGCCAAATCCTGGGAGGTAGCAGAACCATATTTTGAAAAGGAAAGACTGGAAAGGAAAGCGAGCTTCGGTTCCTATCTTGCCAATGGTCTTGCCATCAACAATGACAAACTTAAACTGATCAAAGCAGCCTTGACCGGCGCAGTGGATACACTTTTGGTCAATAAGGACCATGTACACCTGTGGGGAAGCTATGATGAAACCAACCATAAAATCATCCTTTCTGATACCCAAGAACCCGGCATGCACTGTCTGATAGATGAAGCAGCCGCCAAGGTCATAGATTTTAAAGGGAAAGTCTATATGGTAGATCCCGAGATGATGCCGGAAGAAAGTGCTGCCATCGCAGGGATTCTAAGATATCCGCTTTAATCTATCTTATTCCAAAAGAATAAAATCATGGGTTACCTGAGAAATCGGGTAACCTTTTTTTTAAATTCATCCTTCCCTATCAGAGTGGGATTTGTAATTCCACCCTTTTATTTTTGGGGTTTGAAATCCCAATTCTGAAATGTCCAACCCTCCTGCCCCATTAAAAATCCTTTTCCAACTTACCGAAAATTTACTTTATTCCTTATCTTCAAAAACAAATCAGTTTGAATCCCTTTTTGATCAAATTTAGCTTATGGCTCTTTTTCAGAATTCAGTTCTTAAAAAATACCTCGCAGGTCAGGAACAGGCACCCATGCATGCTGCCTTTGGGGCTTACCTGACTTACTTCCACGATCCCATGCGCCGGGCAAATATCCGGGCATCGAAAGAAGAGCAGTTTCAGGAGGGATTTCTCCGTGAACTTTTTGTCAATATTCTCGGCTACACGATCAATCCCGATCCGGATTTTAACCTGACCACGGAACTCAAAAACATCAAGGACAGCAAGAAAACGGATGGTGCAATCATTAAGGACGGCAAAGCAATTGCCGTCATCGAACTGAAAGGGACAGATACCAAGGATCTGGAAAAAATCCGGGATCAGGCTTTCAATTACAAAAACAACCATCCTGATTGTGTCTATGTCATCACGAGCAACTTTGAAAAGCTGCGCTTTTATATCCACAATGCGGTAGATTACTACGAGTTCTCCATACTTCACATGCAGCAGGATGAGTTTAGAATGCTGTGGCTGTTGTTGCAAAAGGATAACTTACTGAAGGGAATTCCCGAAAAGATCAAGGCCGAATCCCTGATTATCGAAGAGCAGATCACCAAAAAGCTTTACTCCGATTATTCGGCTTTCAAACAGCAACTCTGGCAGGATATGGTCGCCAATAATCCCGGACTGGACGAACTCCTGCTCTATAAAAAAAGCCAAAAGCTACTCGACCGCTTTCTCTTTATTTTCTTTGCTGAGGACAAGGGGCTGCTTCCGCCAAACTCCATCTCTGAGATTATCAAGCAATGGGAAACCTTAGAGCATTTGGATTCTTATGTCCCACTTTACGATCGGTTCAAGCTGTATTTTGGATTTATGAATACCGGGCGACCCGCCAGGAAGGATAAAGCCGAAATCCATGCCTACAATGGCGGACTCTTTGCACATGATGAACTGTTGGACAGCCTGACTATTTCCGATGGCTTGCTCAAAAAGCACGTTTCCAAACTCACCGAGTACGACTTCGAATCCGAAGTGGACACCAATATCCTCGGCCATATCTTCGAGCACAGTCTGAACGACATCGAGAATGTCCGCGCTTCGCTGGAAGGGACTACTGTGGACAAAAGCAAAACCAAGCGGAAGAAAGACGGGGTATTCTACACCCCCAAGTACATCACCAAATACATCGTGGACAATACCCTCGGCAAACTCTGCACGGAGAAAAAAGCCGAACTCGGCATCATCGATGAGGAATTTGCCAAGGGGAAAGCCGGGCGGAAGAAAGATACGCTGCAGAAGCTTGTGGCCCAACTCAAAGCATACCGGGAATGGCTGCTGCAACTCGCCATCTGCGATCCTGCCTGCGGTTCGGGTGCTTTCCTGAATCAGGTCCTGGAGTTCCTGATGGCCGAGCACCGCTACCTGGACGAACTCGAATCCATGCTCTTCGGCAGCAGCATCGTCTTCCCCAACGTGGAAAACCACATCCTCGAAAACAACATCTTCGGCGTCGATATCAATGAAGAATCTGTGGAAATAGCCCGCTTGAGCTTATGGCTGCGTACGGCACAGAAAGGCAGAAAACTCAGTACCCTCAGTTCCAATATCAAAGTTGGCAACTCCCTGATCGATGACCCCGAAGTAGCAGGAGACTTGGCCTTTCACTGGCAAGCCCAATTCCCAAAGGTATTTGCCAAAGGAGGTTTTGATGTGGTGGTGGGGAATCCGCCTTATGTCTCAAAGGATCTACCTGATGTATTGAAGAAACAATTATCAAAAGAATATTTCACTGCCCAGTATCAAGTTGATTTGTATGTTTCATTTATTGAAAAGGAAATAAAACTCCTTGGATTAAATGGTGTGATAAGTTATATAGTTCCGAATTCATGGTTAAAGAATATGATGATGTCAAGCTGTCGAGAATTCGTATTAAGCAATTTAAATTTCCTTACTATCACTCCTAATCTTGATAATGTTTTTGAAGAAGCTACGGTTGACACAATGATTTTTACTGGGAAAAAAGAAAAAAACAGGAATAAAATTGAAATAAATGAATTTAAAGACAAGCAATTGATATTTAGGCATTTTGTAAACCAAGAAAGGTTTGAAAAAAATGAGGGATTTATTTTTGATGTAGAAATAAGTGAGGCATTAATTCCATTATTTGAAAAAGTAATTAAGCACACTGAAAAAGTTGGAAATATCTTAGATGTAATCCGTGGAATAAATCCTTATGATAAATATACCGGACAAGAAGCAGAGGTCATAAGTTCAAGAGCTTATCATTCCAACTTTAAGAAGGATTCAACATTCGTCCCTGAGTTGAAAGGTCAACATGTTGGTAGGTATTTTTACAATTGGGATGAAAAGCACTATATAAGTTATGGTGATTGGCTAGCTGCTCCAAGACCTATAGAATATTTTTCTGGGCCAAGAATTGTTTTTAGAGAGATTTTAGGATCAACTTTAGTAAGCACATTTATAGAAGAAGAATTTAAAATTGATAGAAGTCTTTATATCGCCAGAATTGACACCAAAAAATGTGATCTATTTGATTTAAAGTATATTCTTGGAATCTTGAATTCTAGATTAATGGCCTTCTATTTTAGATACAAAAATAATGAGTTTGATAATTTATTCCCGAAGATTCGAGTTGGAGAATTTAAAGAACTTCCAATAAAGAAAATACCCAGTGACAACCAAATTAGCCTTTCAAGCTTAGTATCCATTCTTCTGGAAAATGGAAAAATATTTACTAGATTCTCAACGGCATTTCAGAATCATATACTTGCTAAGTTTCCAATTGAAAAGCTTACCACCAAACTCCAAAACTGGCCTTCCTTAGACTTCAAGGGATTCTTGGGAGAATTGAAGAAAGCAAAAGTGAAATTGAGTCTGTCGGAAGAAGCGGAATGGATGGCGTATTTCCATGAACAAAAAGCCAAAGCCCAAGCCCTCCAATCCGACATCACCCGCCTCGACCGCGAGATCGATAAGCTGGTATATGAGTTGTATGGGTTGACGGAGGAGGAGATTAGGATAGTGGAAGGGGGGGGATTAATAATAAATTGATGGTAATTTCAAATATGGAAAGAGATAGAATCATTTACGAAAAAGTCATTGAACTTCTAAAAAATGGAGATTATGTTGATTTCAATATTATTACAGAAACAATAGAAGAGGATTTAAGAAAGAATTATCCTAAATATGGAAAAATCCGCGTTGCGAATTACATTGAAAATCTTGAAAACAATTACTTTATCGGATATTTTGACAATGAAGAAAGATTTGCAAGGCAAATTTATATTAGAAGAGATTTCAATTATGAACAATTTATAAAAAAGGATGAAATAATTGATTATGATTTTTCAATTGATAATTTCGATGAGGTAATAGAAAAAAAAAAATAAACCTACATCTTCTTCAATTTTTAAGAATATCTTTTCTATAATTCGAGGTATTTTTTCCTGGTTATTTTTAATCTCATTAATTGGTGGTTTTCTTCTTTTTATGGTTGGACTTGGAACTGTAATAATGCCAGTCTTAGGAATTATTGCTTTGGGCTATTTAATTTTCGGAATACTAAAAACAATTCATGATCGGTACAACGACAAATAAAATCCTGAAGCTACTTACCTCTAAAATCTGCACCACCTCCTCCACCATTGTGGGATAGCGTTTGATTGAAATTATTCTCAGTTTTGGAACTTTTAATTGACAATTAATCATTCATTGTTTGACAGAAGAGGTATCTTTTTACTCTTAACTCACAAATACATGGAGTTCAAGTTAAAAATCAAGATAACCTCACGATTCTTGCGAACGTTAATTTGGGCCATTCGACGCTTAATTAAGATATTTATATCAATTTTCGTCTTGGTCGCTCTACTGGGATAATTCAGTAGACACTTATTGGGTATAGGCAGGAGTAGGAAAGTTAAGAATGTTACTCTCCTGCCTCCATTAAGTTAAGAAGGTCTTAACCCTCTTCTGTCTCTTTCACCTATTGATGCGGCTATCTGATTAAACTTTTTCAATACCCCGTCTGGGTATAGTTTAGGCGTTTGACTGGGCGGAGTTTGCAACTTCGCCCAATTATTTTTTGGATCCTATAAAGTTGCCGGGAGTTCTTCCAAAATAATCCTAAAGGGATTACATGTTTATAGTCAAGTCCGTGTCTCCGTTTTGTTCGACCCCGACGGGGTCGTACCTTTTCAACTTACCAGATTACTATAAACATTTGACCCATTCTGGGTCATCCGCGATCCGATGGGAAATTTCAAAAAAGCGGTACTTCCCAAGTAGAGGGGGGGACTTCGGAAGTCCCCCCCCCTACTTGATTACCCCATCATTGAACCTTTTTGCTCCAACCTTGCACCTACTTGCTCAAAGCTTTCACCTTTTTGCTCGACAATTGCACCTATTTGCTCAAAGCTTGCACCTTTTTGCTCGAAGCTTTCGCCTTTTTGCTCAACGCTTCCACCTATTTGCTCGAAACTTTCGCCTTTTTGCTCGACAATTTCACCTAATTGCTCGAAGCTTCCACCTTTTTGCTCGACGATTCTCTCTTTTTGCTCGAAGTTTCCACCTTTTTGCTCGACAATTTCATTGTGTTGCTCGGAAAGTGGGCCTTGGAGGTGGAATGAGAAAGTTTGGAAGAGATCCTTTGGATCATTTTGACTCGCATTAAAAAAGGCCGAACCTGATGGTCCGGCCTGATAAGGGTCATTTAATAGACCCAATCATTATTAATTACTCAATCACACTGCCGTTTCCTTTTCGGCTTCTCCGTTCAAACCTTTTTTTCAGGTCTTCATAGATAGCCTTGGCATCGGGGGCATTGACTTTCGCTCCTTGCTTTACCGAGTTGTAATAGCTCAATGCGCCAAGATACGCCTCGGAACCGGCCATCATGGCCGTATCACTCAGCGTGTCTTTGATCTGATCTACCATCCGCAACAGGGGCATCAGACCCATTACTGCTGACCAATCCTTCTGCATTTCCTCCTGACTGACAAAGGGCGGGAGAAACTCCACATTGTTGACAGCATAGTCCATTACCTTTTCGACGAAAGGTTCCGTGCCATCACTCATCTTCGGAATGGTCTTCCGCTGCTCGGGAGTAAGGGCAATCACATAGGGTGCTAAAATACCCTGCACCTGCTGAAGTGCGGCTTTTGCAGCCGCAAGATCCGCCTGTGGGATCTCAATCGAAATTCGATTTTCCATAAAAATTTGGGTTAAAATAAAACAAATAGACAAACAGTAAAAAACTGTAATAAAAGTTAGTAAAAGAGAAATAAATAAACAATAGTTGGTATTTATTTTTTAGGTGAAAGTACAGTGAAACCCTTGCAGAGGTAAAACTTAAATTGGCCCCTGACGTATTTCCAATAGTTCTCAATTTGCCTTATGCTTTTTTTTACAAATTATTGGATAAATCAATCCATTATTACCTGATTTTTAAGATAATTACTTAATTTACTTACTTAAACGATTCTTTAGTTTCATCTTTTAAACCACAAACTTATGTTCAAATTAAATTTTAAAGGGATTCCGCTCAAAGTATTCCTTTTGTCAATGTTTGTTTTCCTTTTCAGTGCTGCACAGGCACAGGCCCAAAGTCTGCCCGGTGACCACGGCCGCTGGATAGGTACTTTGGAAGGTTCCATGGTCGATACCCAAGGCAGTGGCTTGGTGTATGATTTCCAATTTAAAGAAGACGGAACAGTCGATGTCGAAAAAAGTTTGACTGTCAGCAAATTGAAGCAGACTTTCAATTGGACGATGGAGGGGGCAAATATCGTTCTATCCGGTGATGCCTCAGGCCCAATCGGTGAATTATCCGATAGAATCATCAACTATATTGATGAAACGAGGTATGAATTCAAACATGTAGATGGGGTAACAGATGTGGAAATCCGGAAAAGCAAACCATTTTGGTCATGGATGCATTTGGTGTTTTTGTTTGTGGTTTTGATGGTCGGAAATGAATTATCAAGGTATTACAAAGGGGTCTCTTACTTACTTTATTTCATTCTTCCTATTGCTTTGATACCACACTGGCTTAAAGCTGGATTTGACGGTTGGTTCAGGTGGATCAAACTATATTCCGCGGTTGCTGGCAGTGTATTTACGATGATATTTAGATTTCACAATATCGATGGAAAAACTTGGGCAAAATTTGTGGTCATGTTGATTTTGGCCATCAATATTGCCGAGGCTGTTTTGCAGGATTTTTCGCAACCGGATTTACCAAACCTCATCAATGCCATTGCGGGAGTACTGTGTATGATTACGATTTCCAGGTGGAAGGGAATCAAAAGGGACGAAGAAAAGCCGCACGACATGTTGTGGCCCGGTATGACAACATTTTGGATTTTGGCCTATGACATTTGGAATATCACCTTTGTTTATATCAATTTCCCTAATACTGTAGCATTTTCATTTATTGTTTTGTTGGCCCCTACAGTTGCTGCTATTTGGATCAAGAAGGGCACCTATCTACAAGCAAGAGCATTTACATTGGCTATATACATGATGTATCTCTTCAGCTTCAAAGCCTTTGCAGACAACAGCCTAGGCTTAACATTTGTCATTCCTATGCCAAGGTCAGAAGGCTTGGTAATGACGATGGCGTTGGTCAGCTTGGCCTTCAATTTGGCCTATTTTATCCTTCATTATAGATGGAGATTTACCGGAAAGGCTCCTGCAAATCTGGAAGTAGGTCAAAGCGAATCTGTATTATAATCAATCCCCTTTTTTAATATTATAAGTTGTTGACTTAAATGCAGACAATGAAAAAGGCTATCCTGATATGGGATAGCCTTTTTGATTTTGATTCATTTTAGATTTTAAAACATCTCATTCAAATTGAGGAAAATGGCAGAAGCCCCATGTATGCCCCGTCCATAATCCAAGCCAATGTTAACCCTGTTTTTGGGACTGATCATGTAGCGCAAGCCAGCACCATAGCCGGCCTGAAAATGGCTGAATAGTTTCACATTATCCGTTCTGCTACTGGCAGAAGTGGCATTGACAAAAACTACACCACCCAATCTGTCCTTGGTCTTTTGGAGCGGAAACCTCCATTCTGCTTCTGTGTAGGTCAGGTCTTCACCCCGGAACCTTCCCATAGTATAGGGTCTTCCGGATCTCCCGAACATGTCCCAACCTGTAGCAGGCAAAAACATATAGGGAACGTTGCCTCCGGTCACAAACCAACCATAAGCCCAAACAGCAATCAAATTCCTTGGTCTTTCAGGATTCAAATTGAAATAATCCCTGTATTCTAACCAGAGTTGACTTGCACCTTCTGTACTTCCCAAAAACTCAGGATTGAGTCTCAAAGAGGCAAATACCAATCTGCCGTCATAAGGGTTGGCCACATTGTCCCTACTATCCAAAGAGGCATTCAAAGACACCCCCGATTGGGTATAACCATCAAGCGGCATGTCCTTACCTGTTTGGTATTGGTAGTGGTAGGTGAGTCTGGGAGGATCTGCTTCCAGGTCCAATTGCTTGTCATCGATATTGGACATGATGTCCAAATGATACCCCACCCCATAGAAAAACCGGGAATCCTTATGCCTTCTCAAAGCAGTCTGGTAAAATCTGAAATGGTCAAATCCCATCATTTCATTTTCCGGTGGGCCTTTGACCAAATCATCAGAGACTTCTCCGTCTTCTCCTACAACTGTATGGTACATATAAGTAGCATCAGTACTCAATCCGTAAGTTGGTTGACTATTAAGGTTATATCTCAAGTCTGTCATCAACATCCAACGATCATCTTCCAAAAACACATTTCCTCTTACTTGAAGAAACAATTGGTTTTTTTGGGTATATAGGAATGTACCCAATACACTTGTCATACTGGTTGTTTCAGGATTGCCATTGAACCAATTAAATCCAGGAGCAATGCCATAAACCAATCCTGTGGTAGGATTAGCAGCTAAAACCGGCATGGGGATAATGGTTACTTTTTTTTCTTTCTTACCTTCTGGAACAGCTTCCTGATTTTGACTAAATGCCAAGGTTACAAAACTGGAAAGCAATAAAATCATCAATAAATATCTTTGGCTTTTCATCATCATCTTTAATTAAAAGTGAATAAATATTTGGTGTGTTATATTCCATCAAAAAGAAAAACAGCTATCAAAAATTCGATAGCCATTTTTCTATAGAAAATTCTTGGTTGCGGATATTTATTTAACCTTATGCCAATTTGATGAAATGGGGGAAGGTTTTATTGGTGGCCACTATTGCCTCCTGCTCGGCTAGGGTCAACACAGGTTGACCAAATCCCCAAGCTTTTCTTCTGATCATCATGCCAAAATGTACATAGGCGTTATAGACATTCAGTCCGAGGCTGGTGATAGCCAAAATGATGATAAATGTTGGATTGTCGGGAAGTAACACATTATTCAACGGATGACTGATCCATCTGGAACCGCTCATAATATACATCATGTATGCAGATAAGGTATAAGCCCTTGCCTGAAGCCATGTTCCCACTTTGTAAAAGGCAGGAATGGTACAGGACAACAGAACGATCAAGCCCATCACCGCATGCTCAGGAATACAGTTACAGATATAACTCCAGTTCCAAACGTCATAAGCGATGATCCAAAGCAAGGTCATATCAGGCCATACCATATCTTTGAACCTGGAATTATCAGCTTTGATGGTCAACCAACCTGATAAGGTAATGATAGAAAGAATCCCTGCCGTCCCATTCAAAAAATGGTAAATACCTCCAAAGCCGGTTCCAAGCTCGAAATCCCTGAGCACCGCTTCTGCAATATTGATCACCAAAATAGCGGCGACAATGAACTTTGCCCATTTATAATTATTTAATTTGGTAAACCTGACCAAAGTAAAAAAGACAGAACCCGCTAGCGCTGACCAGACTTTTGCCACATGGAACCAAGTGTCAACCGCAGTTCCCACTGTGGTCATGGGCCAAACATAGATAGTCAGGTACAAGGGCAGCAGAATACAGGTAGCCCAAACAAACCATTTTGACCACCTACAGAGATGGTTAAAAATCAACAGAGCAATTAGCACAAAGAGCGTATGCATTATTGCCGGCCAATTTGAATGTTTCTGGATTTCATAATCAAGCCCGGCTTTTGAAAAAGTGAAAAGACCATCTTCCTTTTTAGTGATGCTCACATCATAGAAATAATCAATCCTACCAGGGTCCCAAATTGGATGTAGAGTCAGGTTGTTGCCACTAAGCTCGTACTTCTTCAATTCTTTAAAGTCCTTGTCTTCAGAATTTTTTTCAGTGACCAAGACGGTACCATCTTTATTGAAATTAAAGATGAAAATCTGATTATCACTTCTCGTGACTGCATAAAAACCTTCAAGATATTCTCTATCTTGTCCATAGGATACTGATACAAATGTCCCTAAAACTATCAGGAACAAAAACGGCTTAATCACAGAATTAAGCCAATTCTTTTTAATACTCTTTAGCATGTTGAAAATTATTTAGATGTGGATAAAGGGAGTTTCAATGTTATTTGATCCTAAAATGATTTCGTTATCCTTCTAAATAGAGATAGGTGAAAGAAAAAATTCCAAAAACAAACAATACTGTTACTTTAAAAATATATAAAATATTATTCTAAAAAAAACGAATTATACAAATTAATATAAAATTAATATCAATTTAATTGAAATAAATCAAAAAAAATAGGCTGCCTCTATTCAGAAAAGACAGCCTATTTAACTTTAAAGTCCAAGAAATTTTACTTCACTTCCTTCAAGGTATTATCGATCAATAATTTCAAATGATCCTTATGGGCCTTGGAGGAGATATTTCCGTTGGCATTGCCTGCCTTGGTCTTGATATAGTTCAGGTTGTATAAAGCTGCTGACTTGGCCAGGTGGTTGTATCGGTTGCTTGTATTACCGGAAACTATCCCTTTGAGGGTATTCACATACTCCATCTGCAGGTTTTGTCTGAAGGAATTGACATTGCCATTGATATCCGCATCGAAGATGGCTTTGGTCAGGTCATTCATATAAGTGGCCATGTTGTATTCATTGCCATACAATTCCGAATCCACCATTCTTTGTAGTGTATTTGGATGGGTCAAATGGGCCAAAACATTTTTCTGGGAATTCAGTACCTGCTGATGGATTTTGGGATCTTCGGGTGCTGACATAAAATCAAAACCTCTCCTTTGCCTTGCCAGGTAATTGATGAGGTCGTTGGGAATATCATAGGCATTGGGTGCAAACATATATTTACTCAATGCAGTCATGGCCCTTTTTTGATCCTTAAGACTAACAGGAGTAAAAGGTTGTGTTGCCCCTTCCTGTCCTGCCATGGCCCTGTCTACATACACGCCACCGATAAACCTTGACATAACGCCTCCTGCGGTGCTATATTGATTCATCAAAACCCCGTAAGCCTGTACCAGTTCCTGATAAGACTGTCCATCTTTGGTGTATTTGTCTTTGATTTCATTCATCAGATTTTTGGAGGTTTCCATCATATGGATAGAATAGCCAATCTGATCATTGGAAAGGTCACCGATCATTACTCTTGGATCAATGGCTTTGCCCGGAGATCTCATATCATCGGCATCATTACCGAAGGTAAGTTCCGGTTGGGTGGATTTGGCCAAAATAGCATCCAATTCATTTGACGTTTTGACCGGGGTATAGCCAAATTCAATTGCCCAAATATCATAAGGACCAACTGTAGTAGTAAAGTAATGACTTTGGGTCTCCTTATTTGGAGAAAGGTTGATGGCCAGATAATCCATCACAGAACCTGTTAGGGCTTTTCCCTGAATGAAGTTCTTGTCTGCCAACTGTGCTGGTGAATACAATTGCGAAGCTTTCATATTGTGGTTCAATCCCAAAGTATGTCCTACTTCATGCATCAATAATTCCGTCATGGCTTCCATTTTCATGCCTTCCATTTCAAGGTCGGAAGCACCGCTTGCGCGTAAAAATGCCTGACCAAACATCATGTTGTTTTGCAAATGTGTCTCCACAGTACAGAAATGTCCGTTATGCCAGGTTCCAAATTCACTTTCCAAGGCAGCTTCCTCACCGAAGAGCCTGTTCAATACAACCCTATTGGTATGGTACACAAACTCCAACATAATATCAGAACCCAGAATCTGACCAGTTCTTGGATTGACGAAACTTGGGCCATAGCCGCCAAATGGAGGGTTGGGTGAACTTGTCCATCTCAACACATTGTACCGGATATCCCCTGCATCCCAATTCGCATCATCCGGTTGGATTTTTACCTGCACTGCGTTTTTAAACCCTGCTTTTTCAAAAGCTTTATTCCACTCTAAAACTGCATTCATGATGGTCTGTCTCCACTCATGTGGCGTGGAATTCTCAATCCACCATACTATGGGTTCAACAGGTTCGGATAAAGCCGCATTTGGATCTTTTTTCCTCAGATCCCAACGATGGATCAAATCCCTATATGGTGTCGGACTGCTTGAGGTCATATCAGTGACTTTGGTGGTAAAATACCCGACCCTGGGATCGTCAAAACGAGGTTCGTAGCCATTGTCCGGTAATTCAATCAAACTGTGAAAAACTTTTATGGACACGTTCCTGCCATCAGTTACAGCAGAAGATCCGCCATTCAGCACCGATGGATTGGAATACACATACTCTACTGCCAAATCTGTATTTTTCTCATAATTCCTGACTGCTAGCACTTTTGTTTTTTCACCGTCAAGATTTCCCAATTTGAATGAGGTAGGGGATTCGCCTGGAGAAGAAGGCCTTTTAATCTGAGAAAATGTTTCCTTTAGAAATAAATTGTCTGCCTTGATCAGAATCAGACCCTTTTCTACATCATCAAATTCAATTTTGGCACTTGCCATGATTCCGGGACTGATATTGGCATCAGCGGAACGGCTAAGAGGGTTTTCCGGATCAAAATAGTAAGAGGTATTTTGATTGATGAATTCCACCCGGTTGAAATACCTTTCAATCTTGAAAATTTTATTATCTCCATAGGAACCACGGAAAGTACCCGCATCAGTCACCCCGTCTCCTACCTGCGAGAAGTACAGGTATTCATTGCCCAATTGCTCTTTGCTGATCAGCATTTTCAATTCGCCACTGGTAGTATCCTGATAAAAAGTAAAAAGTCCTTCAAATTTTTTATGGCCCTTGACCACATCTTCCAATTTCTTCTTTTCCGGTTTTTTCTCAGGTGCAGGTGCAGCTGCTACCGGTGTATCTGATTTCTTTTTCTTTTTCTGAGCAAATGCCTCTTGATTTGGCAATGAGACCACTCCCAGAAGAATTACCGCTGTGAGTAGGAAATATTTTATTGACTTTGTCATGCTGTGTTCAATAATTAAGTTGTTGATTTTTCCGATTCTATTTGACAATTGAAAATTATAATTTTAGCAAAATAAGAGTTAAAATCTAATAAAATCCTATTTCACTGTAGCTCGAACTTACTTTTTTTGAATATTTAACAAAAAATCCCTGACATAGTTTTGTCAGGGATTTTTTAATTAAGAAAATACGGTCTTACTTCTTCTCTATTTCAGCTTTCATCTCCTCAATATTCAGAATTTTGGAGATCTGGGATTTTTCGATTTCCCTGAATTTTGTAAGTTGAATATCGATTTGTCTGGTAAGTTCAGCCCGCACTTCTTCAGCACCATCTGTTGGTCTGAATTCTCCCGTTCCGACAATGGAATTCAAGTGTGCCAGCTTATTGTTCAATCTGATCGGAAAGTTCAGAGGATCCTGACCACTCCTGTTCTGGGTTTGATACAGTTCCTTTTCAATGTCTGAAATGGCATTAACTACTGGTTCTATCCTTCTCTTTTGACGTGGATTCTTTTGAACAATGGTATCGAGTTCAGCCTTATATTTTCTGATCAGTGTGATTGTTTCATGGGTCTCAGTCAGCTTATCCCTTACTTTGAGCAAGAAATCATACTGTGCCTCTAGGTCTTCCTGAGTAGACTCGTATCTCAAATCCGGCAGCACTTTGAACCGTTGATCCTGAGACTGTCCGTCAACGATCAGCCTGACCAAATAATCACCCGGAACAACCTTTGGCCCTCTCAAAGGTCCTGACCACATGATCATTCCTTCAAATCCTTTGGCATCAGGTATCCTCAAATTCCAGTTGAATTCATTTGATCCGGTTTTGTATTTCAAGGTATCTTTTTCAATTCCTTTTGAAGAAAATTCCTTGATCAGATTTTTTTGACTGTCATAGAATTCCAACCTGACTTCTTCTTTAGGCTCCTCTTTCAAATGATAGTAAACCAAAACGCCTCCCGGCCTGTTGGTACCGGCAGTCTTGGATTCTCTCCGCACACCGTCCAATCGGTAGGAATCCTGTGGTTTGAATAAATGAAAAGGTTTATTCCCTATATTCTCTGACAATTGATGGATTACAGTCAGGTCATCTATGATCCAGAAACTCCTTCCCTGGGTGGCAGCAATCAGGTTATTATTTTTAATCGTCAGATCCGTGATCGGAACTATCGGAAGGTTCAACTGGAATGGCTGCCAAGATCCCCCATCATTGAAGGAAATGTACATGCCTGTTTCAGTTCCGGCATATAGAATCCCTTTTTTTGCAGGATCTGCACGCACTACTCTGGTAAAATGCTGGGCATCTATTCCATTGACGATTTTTGTCCATGACTTTCCATAGTCAGTTGTTTTATAAAGATAAGGAGCAAAGTCACCATTCTTGTAAGAAGTTGCCGCTAAATACAATCCTCCTTCTTCAAAAGGATGTCCCTCCATACTGTTGATCTGAATCCACTCCGGAAGATCTTTTGGAGTAACGTTTTCCCAGGTCCTTCCATTGTCTACAGAAACATGGACCAAGCCATCATCCGATCCGGCCCAAAGTACACCTTTTTTCATAGGAGATTCTGTGGCGGCGAAAATGGTACTGTAATATTCCACTGATGTATTGTCTTTGGTAATCGGACCACCTGAAGGCCCCAATTTTTCCTTGGCATTTCTGGTCAGATCAGGGCTGAAAGTCTCCCAAGTCTGTCCGCCATTCGTTGATCTGTGGAATTGATTGGAAGTGGTATACAGTACCTTTGGATCATGGGGTGAAAAGAAGATCGGGAAATTCCACTGAAAACGATACTTCATTCCCTCTGCACCATGTCCCATTGGGTTGTCAGGATATACGTTGACATTTCTTTTTGCACCTGTTCTATGATTGAGCATTTGTAGCAATCCCCCATAATTTCCACCATAGACTACATCATTATCAGTAGGGTCAACAGCCAACCAACCGCTCTCGCTGCCGGCACTGACTTCCCAATCATTCTCCGTAATTCCATAACCTTCATTTCTGTGGTTGATCCGCATCGTGGAATTGTCCTGCTGCGCACCATAAATTCTATAAGGGAAATGATTGTCTGTAGTTACCCTGTAAAATTGGGCTGTGGGCTGGTTCATATAAGTAGACCAAGATTCACCACCATCAAAGGAAACCTGCGCACCGCCATCATCCGCAATGATCATTCTCTGATTGTCCTTCGGATCAATCCACAGATCATGGTGGTCACCATGAGGTGCATTGGAACTTTTGAATGTTTTTCCGCCATCTGTCGATTTGTGATAACTTACATTCATGACATATACTGTACTGTCACTTTGGGTATCCGCATAAATTCTGGAATAATACCATGCTCTTTGTCTTAGATTCCTGTCCTCATTGGTTTTTTCCCAAGTCTCTCCACCATCATCTGACCTGAAAACACCTCCATTCAGATTTTCGACAATTGCCCAAAGTCTGTTGGAGTTCAATGGTGAAACAGTGATTCCCATAATGCCTAAAGTACCTTCAGGAAGTCCTTTGTTTCGGGAAATTTCTTTCCAGTTTTCTCCACCGTCCGTGCTTTTGAACATTTTGGAATTAGGTCCACCGCTTTCAAGGCTATAAGGTGTCCTTTTGATATCCCAAGTGGTTGCATATAGGATATTGGGATTATTGGGGTCAAGAATAAGATCAACCGCACCGGCCACCTGACTGGCAAAAAGTTTCCTGTCCCAGGTTTTCCCCCCGTCTGATGATTTGTACACTCCACGCATTTCGGTAGGTTTGAATATATCACCCATAATCGCCGCATAAACAATGTCAGGGTTGGATGGGTGAATCCTTATCCTGGAAATAAAGCGGGATTCTTCCATCCCCAAATGTTCCCAGGTTTTTCCGGCATCTGTGCTTTTCCACATCCCATATCCATAGGAAACATTACCCCGAACGGTTTTTTCGCCACCGCCCACATAAATGATGTTGGGATCAGAATCGGCAACTGCAACTGCACCGATAGATCCACCGAAAAATCCATCTGAAATATTACCCCATGTTTTGCCCCCGTCAGTGGTTTTCCATACACCGCCACCTGTGGCTCCAAAATAAAATGTATTCCTTTCTGACGCTACTCCAGCCACTGTAGCAGATCTTCCGCCTCTATGAGGGCCTACCAAGCGCCATTGCACCGCATCATAAATTTTTTCATTATAGGTCTGAGACCATCCTTCCATTTGAAAACCAAAGGAAAAGAGCAGGCCAATAACCAAGATCAAGCGTATTGTATTTTTCATAGCATGAAGTTTAGATTAGCATATTGAAATTTAAGGGTATTACATCTGATTAAATTAAAAAAAGTGACCATTGGAGTTTATTTGGTCTAAAGCAAAAAAGGTCTTCCGAATTCGGAAGACCTTTTTATTTGGTAAAGCAATTTTATGCTTGAGCAGGAACTATACTTACATAGGACTTGCCATCATATTTCTTTTTGAATTCAACCTTGCCATCAGACAGGGCAAATAATGTATGGTCTTTTCCAACACCTACATTTTCACCTGGATGATGTTTGGTTCCTCTTTGTCTGACGATGATATTTCCGGCAATTACTGCCTCTCCACCGAATTTTTTAACACCCAGTCTTTTGCTATGGGATTCTCTTCCGTTTCTGGAACTACCGACACCTTTCTTATGAGCCATGATTTTATACGTTTAGGATTTCCAAGAAATCTTATAAGGTAATATTTTCGATTAATACTTTTGTAAAGTCTTGTCTGTGACCGTTTTTCTTTTTGTAACCTTTTCTTCTTTTCTTTTTGAAGACGATTACTTTGTCACCTTTTACATGATCAAGAATTTTTCCTGATACCTTGGCACCTGAGATGGTGGGTGCCCCTATTGATACTGTACCGTTGTCATCTGCCAACAATACCTCATCAAACTCCACGGAAGCGCCAGTTTCGCCCTGCAACTTAGGTGCATAGACAAACTGATCTTTAGTTACTTTGAACTGCTTTCCTGCGATGTTAACAATTGCGTACATATAAATGTTTTAATGCTTTAGGAAATTGAGGTGCAAATATAAATATTGTTTTTGGAAGAAAAAAATATACCTGGAAATCAAGCCCTAAAATAATTGTTTCACATGTTTTAAGCGGTTTCTAAGACTGATTTTATGCAGTTCTAGGTCTGATAAATTATTGACTAATGGTCAAAATTAAGTTCAAAAAACGGTCAAAAATATTTTTTTAACCTGATAAAAAAAAGTTTTGATAGCCTGTAGAGGACATATTAATTAAATTATTACTTTAAATAAAGTATTTTAATTATCTGTAAAATAGATATTTAAATTATATTTGACTGATAGTCAAAAAACGAACAATTTAGACGTTTCCGGGGTTTTATTTTTCAGAATAGTTCATCATATTTGTTGGAGGCTGTTCTGAAAAGACGGCCTTTTCTATCCAGTATCATAAGTTAAGACTTGAAGCCTTCTAATATCTCAAGAAGATTCACGCAAAAAACCAACATTATAATGCAAAATCAAGAACCAATCCTTCAAGACAACAAAAACAGATTCGTTTTATTCCCCATTCAACACGACGATATATGGCAGTATTATAAAAAAGCTGAGGCTAGTTTTTGGACTGCAGAAGAAATTGATTTAAGTCAGGATTTAAAAGACTGGAAGAACCTCAATGATGGGGAAAGACATTTCATTTCCCATGTTTTGGCATTTTTCGCAGCAAGTGATGGCATAGTCAATGAAAACCTGGCCGAGCATTTTGTGGCCGAAGTACAATATACAGAAGCGAAATTCTTCTATGGCTTTCAGATTGCCATGGAAAATATCCACTCAGAAACATACAGCCTTCTTATCGACACCTATATCAAGGACAACAAGGAACGTGATAAACTTTTGAATGCCATTGAACACATAGATTGTGTAAAGAAGAAAGCCGATTGGGCACTCAGATGGATTGATAATGGAAACTTCCAGGAAAGGTTGGTTGCTTTTGCTGCTGTAGAAGGAATATTCTTTTCAGGTTCTTTCTGTTCTATTTTCTGGTTGAAAAAAAGAGGTCTGATGCCAGGATTGACTTTTTCAAATGAATTGATTTCAAGAGACGAAGGTCTCCATTGTGATTTTGCATGTCACCTGTACACAGAACATGTGGTGCATCCGCTACCTAAGGAGACGGTAACTGCCATCATCAAAGATGCGGTTGAGATCGAGAAAGAATTCGTCACAGATGCCTTGCCAGTAAAACTGATAGGCATGAATTCAGATCTCATGTGCCAGTACATTGAATTTGTTGCCGATAGGCTTTTGGTTGAATTGGGTTGCGCTAAGGTATGGAACAGCACCAATCCGTTTGACTTTATGGATATGATCTCCCTTCAGGGCAAAACCAACTTCTTTGAAAAAAGAGTGGGTGACTACCAGAAAGCAGGAGTCATGAAATCCAAAGAATTGGTTGAGTCACCTAAATTTTCCATAGGTGAAGATTTCTAAGTATTATTTATTCCCCACCAACCCAAAATCCATTTGAAAATATGCTTGTAATTAAAAGAGACGGTCGACGCGAATCCGTTAGATTCGATAAGATCACCGCAAGAATTGAAAACCTCTGCTACAACCTTGACAGCAGATACATCCATCCAATTGAGGTTGCCAAAAAGGTTATTGACGGACTTTATGATGGCGTGACTACCACAGAATTGGACAACCTGGCGGCAGAAGTATGTGCTTCCCTGACAGTTCAGCATCCGGATTATGCTGTTTTGGCTGCAAGGATTGCCACTTCAAACCTGCACAAAACCACTTCCCAGTCTTTTTCCAACACCATGAAAAGACTGTACACTTACATCAATCCCAATACCGGTGCCAATGCAGCACTCATTGCCTCTGATGTATATGGAGTAGTGAAAAAACATGCTGCCAAGCTTGATGAAGCAATTGACTACAACAGAGATTTTGATTATGACTACTTCGGTTTCAAAACCCTCGAAAGAAGTTACCTGATCAAATTGGATGGGAAAGTAGTCGAAAGGCCTCAGCACATGTTGATGCGGGTAGCTGTAGGTATCCATAAGGAAGATATTGATGCGGCCATTGAGACTTACCATCTTTTGTCCCAAAAATGGTTTACCCATGCCACTCCTACGCTTTTCAATGCCGGAACACCTAAGCCGCAGCTTTCTTCCTGTTTCCTTTTGACAATGAAAGATGACAGCATTGATGGTATTTATGATACATTGAAGCAGTGCGCCAAAATATCCCAATCCGCAGGAGGTATAGGTTTGTCCATACATCATATAAGGGCAAAAGGAAGCTATATCAAAGGCACAAACGGAGTTTCCAATGGAATCGTACCCATGTTGAGAAACTTTGATATGACGGCCCGCTATGTAGATCAGGGCGGTGGCAAAAGAAAAGGCAGTTTTGCCATTTATCTGGAGCCTTGGCATGCAGATGTCAAAGATTTCCTGGAGTTGAAAAGAAACCACGGTAAGGAAGAAATGCGTGCGAGGGATTTGTTCTATGCCATGTGGATACCGGATTTGTTCATGAAACGCGTAGAGCAAAATGACGAGTGGTCTCTTTTCTGCCCTAATGAAGCACCTGGGTTATCTGACTGTCATGGTGAGGAGTTCGAAAGACTGTATGAAAAATATGAGAGGGAAGGAAAAGCCAGGGAAACCATCAAAGCACAGGATCTTTGGTTTGAAATCCTTGAGTCTCAAATTGAGACCGGTACACCCTACATGTTGTATAAAGATTCAGCAAATAAGAAGTCCAACCAGCAAAACCTTGGTACGATCAAGTCTTCGAACCTTTGTACAGAAATCATAGAATATACTGCTCCAGATGAAGTGGCCGTATGTAACTTGGCTTCAATTGCACTACCAAAATTTGTAATGACAGGAACAGATGGCAAAAAATACTTTGACCATCAGAAATTATACGAAATCACCAAGGTAGCTACGCGTAACCTGAACAAGGTAATTGATGTCAATTTTTACCCGGTGGAGGAAGCTAGGAAATCCAACTTCCGTCACAGACCAATCGGTTTGGGTGTTCAAGGTTTAGCTGATGCCTTTATTTTGCTCAGAATGCCCTTTGATTCAGAAGAAGCCAAAGGACTCAATGAAGATATTTTCGAGACCATCTACTACGCTTCCATGGAGACTTCAATGGAATTGGCCAAAGTAGAAGGTACCTACGAAACTTATGAGGGTTCGCCTGCATCCAAAGGAATCTTCCAGTTTGATATGTGGGGTGTCACTCCAAAATCCGGAAGATGGGCATGGGATGAGTTGAAAGAGAAAGTAAAAAAATATGGCATTAGAAACTCACTATTGGTAGCTCCAATGCCAACGGCCTCAACTTCCCAGATTTTGGGTAACAATGAATGTTTTGAGCCTTACACTTCTAACATTTATACCAGAAGAACTCTATCCGGCGAATTTATCGTGGTCAACAAGCACCTGATGAAAGATTTGATTCATTTGGGATTGTGGAATGATGCCATGAAAAACAGATTGATCGCAGCCAACGGTTCTGTGAAAAATATTCCCGGAATTCCTCAGAACATCAAAGACATCTATAAGACAGTTTGGGAAATCTCTCAGAAAATTGTAATTGATATGTCTGCTGATAGAGGTGCCTATATTTGTCAATCACAGAGTATGAATGTCTTTATGCAGGATCCAAATTTTGGTAAACTTACTTCCATGCATTTCTATGCTTGGAAAAAGGGTCTCAAAACGGGCATGTACTACCTCAGGTCACAAGCTGCAACTTCAGCGATTCAGTTTACAGTGGACAAATCGGCTTTGGATGCAGAGAAAGCTGTCCAAGCAGCCCCTGCACTGGAAATGACCAAATCAAAAAACCAAGATGCCATCGCCTGTTCATTGGATAATCCTGATGACTGCGAAATGTGCGGAAGTTAATAACTATTTTAGAGTTCGTTTGATGGAAAAAAGCGCTTGGCAATGTCAGGCGCTTTTTTGTTATATTTCTGAAAAATTAAAACCACAATCTACATGGTACTTCACGCATCTCAACTCCAGGATTCTTTAACTATACTCAAAAGCGATTCAAAGCCATTATTTGGTAAAATGACGGCTCAACATATGGTAGAGCATTTGACCATAACACTCAAGTTATCTATCGGTAAAATAAAATACCCAACCTTTACTCCAAGTGAAAGGGCACTTATTGCCAAAAATAATCTCTTGTTCACGGAGCTGGAAATGGGAAAGGGTATGACACCACCAAATGATACGGGAGAGCTTTACCCCTTAAAATATCCTGATCTGGAAAAAGCAAAAACAGCATTCCTACAGGCTTGGGATGAATATATTGCTTACTATGAAAAGAATGAAGGTGCATCTGAGGTCCATCCAAGATTCGGCCACCTCAATAAGGATGAATGGAGCAGATTTCATTTCAAACACTTTATGCACCACTTCAAGCAATTCGGGGTTTGGCTGAGTGATGCCAAAGGTTGAAATAGTCTGCTTAATCTAATTGAGTAGGGGAATCTATCTTGTATCTTGTGTCTTGCATCTTATGTCTTAAGATTAACAACCCTAACGGACATTCCTTCTTTCCGCATTCTCTAGGAACTTTTCAAATTTCTCTTTGAACTCTTCATGCTTGTATTTTCCATCTACGGATTCACCCTGACCCATCTCTGCTGTGTTGACCAATTCAAAATAAGCTTGGGGAAATTCATCTGAATACATTTTGGGAAGCACTTCCACTTTGGATAGCCCCATGTACACTGTAAATAATAGAAAAAGTGACATCAGGACGATGGACCTGTCCTTATTAGCGGCGATTACCGTAATAGAAGTTGCCCTTTCAGACCCATAATTCATTTGCTTTTTCTTAAACGAAACTACACCGAAAATTATCAGTAATACAAAGGCAAGAATCCCAAATACTTCAGAAAAAACAGGTAAGAATGGAATAACTGTCATGGATAAGATATACAATATCAAACTCACATAAAAACATAAAACCAGCAACGCCAATACCTTGTTTTTTATACTGATTTCTTTGAATAACTGAACTGCCTTAACTCCATAAACTGCAATCAACAGTCCCCCAGCCAATCCGAATAATAATTCAACCAATTCAAAATGAATATAATATACCCTTAAACCCAGAATAAGCGAAATGGTAAACAACCCTAAAAGTTCGCAAACAACCAGGTAATCAATTTTCGATTTATTCTTTAATACATAAACCAACTGGGTTAAGAACAACACTCCAAAAATAAAGGCAACGATACCCATAATCTTGAGTCCGTAATTGTTTTGGGCCATTGATGCAAATGCACCCATCACCAACAGCACAAATAACAAGTAATAATATGTATTGTATTTCTTCATCAGATATTTGAGAAATTAATAAATCTTGTTGTCCATTCCAGCCAGGTGTCTAGGTTTGCCCAGCGGGTGTCCCCAGACTGGATTTCCCTTCTTTTGGCTGCCTCAAGCAATATCAATCCCAAACACTGCAAGTCCTGTGACTCCGTTAGATTATTGGGGATTGCCATTAATGCTCTATAATAATTACCTTCCCTTGCAAGGCCTGATACCAATTGATAGATGGCATTGAATTTCCTTTGTTCAGGTATGTCTCTTAAAATTTCCAAGCTCATAGTATTTAGCTTTTGACTACCTATAGTAGACAATACATTGATAAAATTCTCTCTGCTGTCCAATGAAAAAATTAATTCATTAAAATCCAGATTTGAAGTTTTAGAAGAAACCGAATCCAAATAAACGAAAGCCTGAGGATCAGAATTAAGCTGGTAGATTCTTTTTGCCATCAAAATATATGGAAAGGCTTTTTCTGCTTCACCAGGAAATCTTTCTACCAAGGCTACTGATTCTTTCACCTTGCCATAATGGGCCAGATTAACTGCAAGCTGGGTCATCATATTGAGAAAGAAGTTCTTTTCCACGTACTCAAATTTATTAGATGATCTAGCGATCGCATCTTGATCGAATTTCTGGAAATATTCAAATCCTTTGACAGTATCCGACTTATCGTATGACCTGTTAGCCAGGATCAGATAAAGTAGGTTCTTATCCACTTCTTCTCCTAGTGGGTGGCTTTCTACAAAATTCAGAACATGGGTTAAAGTTTCATCCGAAAGCGTGTAATTATTATCCAATGTACCAGGAGCGGGAAATGGCTTAACTTCAAAAGCTTTGGCAATCCAGAAATTTATAGTCTCCAGATCATCAATACTTTCGAATAATCTCGGCAACCACCCCTTTCTTTCCATGTAGTGGTAAAACATATCGGAGTGGTAGTTCCAACTGAACCACCCATCCTTATAATCCGGATAAATAAACAGTTCTTTTCGTGTGGGCTGTGTTGTCCGTACTCCATCACCATAATATGGAATAGTAGAGGCAATTTTTTCTTCCAAAAAGTTCCCAGGTAATTTTGAGAAAATATCAAACGAAACATCCAACCAGGAATCCAAAAGCTCCTGATCGATTTCCATTTGACGGTCAAACCAATATTTATGAGTAAAAACTGCCTTCCTCTTTATATTGAAGGCTAATTGATAATTGCGCTCTAATGGGTCTTCGATCTGATTGATATAGAATTCATAATCCTCACTCATCTGATCATAGACATACCTGTCCGAAAAGAACAGATTTGGGTAAATGTACCCTCGATATGATCTCAAAGCCTGCGGCTCAAGATTGGCCCCAATATAGAGATGGGTAATATATCCCGACCGAATAATGGTATTTCGATAAACTGTGATTTCTGGGTTATCAATAGTGTTGTTTGCTATCCATTTTACAAGCCTTGGCGCAAGATCCCTAAACTTATATTGATACAAGTAACCCAATATGTTTTGATGATTATTGAACACCCTGCCCAATTCAAAGTATTCCCTTTGACCATTGTCTAATAATTGTTGAAAGGACCACTCCACTCCATTAATATCTCCCTTACTGGCATAAAGCGAAGCAAGGGTGTGATACCCATTGTTGAAATCTGTCGGTTGTCTTCCATTGGGTTCAAAGCTTCCCTTCGGATAAAAATTGGAAAACGAAGTTATTCCAGTTTCACTCTCGGCTGGTGAAATAACCTGAAGGATTTCATCGATTTCTTCCAATTTGGCTTTTCCATCAGTAAGCCAAAGTTGGATGGCAAGATTCAATTCAAATGGAAGCGACGGACTTAATTGGCCCGGCCCCCTATAAAAATCAAGAACTCTATCTTTATTTGACTTTGTCAAACCTGAAATGATTTTCTCATTCTCAGCTGAAGGGCTGTAATAATTATCCCTCATTAGCACGAGCAAAAACTTATTGGTCTGTCCCAATAAATAATCTGATTCAATTGC
This sequence comes from Aquiflexum balticum DSM 16537, assembly GCF_900176595.1. Lineage (GTDB taxonomy): Bacteria > Bacteroidota > Bacteroidia > Cytophagales > Cyclobacteriaceae > Aquiflexum > Aquiflexum balticum. Next base: position 1,843,793 of record NZ_LT838813.1, on the reverse strand, counting down.
TGAATCAGGTGAAAGGAGATCACTGTATATGAAGTCAATAATTAAATCCTTGATGGGATCCTCTATGTATTTATCTGCATAAATCAGGAATTTATAAGTATCAATGGCAAGAGCTATTCTGTCCTTTTGGTTGAGAGTAGATAAAAAGGAGGTTAAATAACCTGACTCAAATCGTTCCTCTGCAAGTAGGTAAATAGCCTTATCTTGATTATTGACTTCTGGACTGTTCAAATATGCAACAGCCTCATTCCTAGCTCGCTCAATGACACGTTCGTTCGCTTTCTGTTCCGCATCGTACCAATAAAAACCACTTAAAACCAACATCACAAAAATGGCAAAAAAGGTCCCTATCTTTTGAGGCCCATATTTCATGAAAGTGCGGGTAAAAATCACATTTCTACTGCTTCGCTTCAGAAACTCATGTATATCTGCTAAGACATTTTTTGCGTCCTTCGTTCGTTCTTCATCATTCTCCTTGATCTCAGAATACCTTTTGATCCAGCCCACATTTGGTTTGCATTCCTCATACCAATTTTCAAAAAATGAAAGTGGCCCGATTGGAAGCAAAAAGTCCTTACTCTTCCCGTTGTCTTTCCAGCGATCCAGCTGCTTTTTAAAATCCAAATAGGTACTGAAAAACTCAAATTCCTGATTAGCCCATTTATTTAGTTTGTCCCAGTTTCGGATTAAACTTTCATGGGTAATATCCAATACTGTCTCTTCATGCAAGGAATGAGTATCAGGGTCTTCTGTCTTGAATGGTCTTATAAAAGAGTTACCCTCTTCTCTGAAAATATTCAATACACCACCTATCACCTTTGAGTCAAGATCCGGTGTATTGATGATTTCGGTAAGTTCTTTCAAACTCATCCTGTTTCTCACTGCCCTGCTATTGTCAATTTTTGTAAGGCCGCTATACGTCAGTGCAATAATCCGCTTGGCTTCTTGTTGGGATAAGGGATTATCAGGATTCTTCTTATTGTAATACTCCCAGGCATTTTCATATAATAAACTGGCATGGATCTCAATTACTTTATTCAGCCCAGTTTGATGATAGTAAGTCCGTTGATGATCCGGCAGTGATTTGAACCAGCTGAGGAAGGTTTTTTGATCATTATCAGGTAATTCATTTGCAGGCATGCCTCCAACTTCTGCATAATGGATCAGGTCCATTTCCTCATTGCCACTATCTGCAGCCAGCCAGATTTGAGTCAGCGCATGTTGTAAAATGGGGAGCTGATCCAGCCCTTCGGCCAAATCATAAACCAACCGTTCAATCAACCTTTGGGAAATCCTGTTTCCACTCAAAATCGCCGGTTCTTCTATGACCTGCTTTAAATCCTTTCGCTTTAATCTTGGTACAAAAAACTGAGAGAAGCCAATATACTCAGGTAGTCCTCTGAATGCAGAACACTGACCGATGTAATCAGATCGCATCGTGCAGACCACGTAAACAGGAATATTTTTCTTGAGGGCGATGCGGGCAGTTTCCAAAATCAAATTGACCACAATTTGCGAATCCTGTGATGGAGCTTCTTTGTAGAAGTTTTCCGGATTTGTGAAAAATTCCTCAAACTGATCAACGATGATCATCAAGTTGGCGGCCTTTCTTTTTCGCTTTCTTTGATCCCCTTCTTCTAAATGCATCCACTTTTCGTCCTTCTCATCGATGTAAAAATCAGAATTGGTATACAAGTCAATCAACGAAGAAAAGCCTCTTCTCAATTCTGTTTCGACTGTTGTATCCGGGAGATCAAATTTATCCGAAATTGCTTGGGCCAGGTTTTTGACCGGACTACGCTCAGGACGGAAATCTGCTACAACCCAATTGGTATATTTTGCCTTGAAAAAGCCCGCTCTTGCATTCGGAATCAATCCAGCATAAACTAAAGAAGATTTCCCCTCCCCTGAGGCTCCGGTCAGCATCAAGAATTTATTCTGCTGCAGCAAATCAGTAAGCTGATCTATCTGATGATCACGGCCTTTGAAATAAATGCTTTCATCCTCAGTGAATGATCTTAAACCGGTATATGGACATATATTATTCATATCAGCTGCTCTCGTCTATATAAATAATCCATCGGCTGACAAACCAAGGGTAACCTAATTGAAACTCTTTCCATGATTCGTTTAACTCATCCTTACCTTCTGCAAAACCATAAAGCATCTCACTGAGAATTAATGAATAGTCATCATCAGATATATTTTCAGGAAATTGACTTTTTGCTTCATATAATTGGGCATGAAAACCAATAGAGCGGATCATAAATCGTGTCGCAAAACTTTTTCCTCCAAGATTTTTAATTATTCTGTAGGACTCCTCTAAATTTTCTTTAGGGTCATACAAAGTATTTGTATAAGCTAGAAGGATCGTATGTGGCCTCCCTGAGGTTACTATTCCAGTCCTATCAAACTCCACCCAGGCAGAGTCCAACAACCTTTTGGCTATTTCTGGATTTGTTTTCTTAATTAACAGGTCCTTGGCAGCATAAGAATAAAGAGAAGATCTATTGATGGATTTTTTGAAAGGTTTCGATAACCTATTGATTTCCTCAAAATCTCCCGAATTTGCCAAACCCTCAATTGCGGTTGCAATCAATCTGAAGGAATGATTATTGACACGGATTCCAAATTCCTTGGACCGTAGAATGTTTAATAGGTTATCAGGATTGATTTTTTGATAGTAGGACGACATAGCATCGACATCATTATTTAGATAAGCCATTTCTCCTAAATAGAGATACATCCAATTCAAATCTACCTGATCGATATTTTTTCTTTTCGCTAATTCAATATCCAACTTTTTAAGTACTTCATATCTAATTGGATTGATCAGGAAATATCTAGGCTCCCACATATTGGAATTATAGGCCAGAAACCATGCTGTAAAAAAATCAAGCTCTGTCTTAGTTGGATATAATTCATCTATCGATCGGTGATCCAGTAGATATTCCAAGAAAACATCAGAAAAATAAAAGAAAAAGAAAACCCTCGGTTCCAAGGGAGCAAAGGAAAGCCTCAGATCAGGATAGAGAAATAAGAATTTTCGAGGAGCAATCAAATTATCTGTAGCCGCTGCTCCTATCACAGTGATAGTTTGGTCCAGATAGGCCGTAGATACTAGATTGTAATATTCAAATGCTTGGTCAAATAATTGACTTACGGACAAATCCTCTTTTGGGGATTCCTCTTTATTGATTCCTTTTAAGATACCCTCATTTTTAAAGGACAAAGCCATCAAATAATTTCTCTCATTAATATCTTTGATTTCGTCAAGTACTGTTTCTCTATATTTTGAATAGAAATACCCGATTTGGGCTCTATCAGAAAATTGAAGATTCAGATTTTGCTTATCAGTCATAAACGAATACAGATTCAGATTACTGATTGTACTGGCATTCGGAAGCATTCTTCCTAAAAGACGGATATAAAACTCCTCAAAGGAGATATTTATTTTAAGGGTATAGCCTTTTACAAAATCATCCAATGCTTCCAATTGGCCAGTCCTATAAAACACAGTAGCTATATTTGCGGCATTATCAGCACCGGCAGCATAATCCCCTTGGTAATTGTTTTGGGCATTGGCCAATAATACATCCATACAATCCAATACTCTTTCACTGTTGCCTTGAGAAGCGTATAGATAGGCCAATTGTTGATAAAGCCCGTTGAATCGAAAGCCATAATTGGCATTTCCTCTTTCCATCAGGTTATCAGCTTTAAAATTTTCTTTTACCCAATCGGAACGGTCAACCTCATCAAAGGGTGAAAGAATCTGAATCAAGCGTTGAGTTTCTTCTGGGGCAAATACTTTATAATTGATTGCATTCTCCAATGCCAAGGTAAGGTTGACAATATCATCAAAATCTGCTGGCTGGGATTCAAGAATGTGTAACACTATCTTGCCCGATCTTTTTGCATTTGACTTTTTCCACGCATCAAGTTGAGCATCCGCGTTATAATAAAATGCCAATTCCAGAGTCACTCTTAAATCATTCAACTCTTTTAAAATTGCTGAAAACGAAGAGCTAAGATTACCCGGAATTGCATATTCATCTGACAAACTATCCGCAATTGTCAAACTTCTAAAAATCAATTCTTTAGGTTGATCCTTTCCTTGAAAAACAAGAAGCGTGGCTATTCCATTGGCGATATTGATTTTTTCAATAGGATCAGGAATGCTGTTTATTGACTCATCTATGGTTGTCAAACCCAACTTCAACTGCTCCACGATAAGGTAAATTTTATTCTCAAAAGAGACTTTGGAGGTGTTGATCAATTCTATTGATTCATCCTGAATTGAATTTAAAATATATGAATTCTGCTGTCTAAGGTATTGCCTAATGGCAAAAGAACTGAAAACCAAAAAGGCAATCAAAGCAATGGCTATCCCGATTCTTTTTGCTCCATAGCGCATGACTGTTCTGGTCACCACATGTTTTCTGGCGCTCTTGTTTAAGAATTCCTGAGAATTTTTTAGGATATTTTTTGCCTTGGATAATTTCTTGTCCTGATCGAATTCCTCAGGAAGATATCTGGAAACCCAATGGATATTTGGGTTTAGGTTATTGATCCAATTTTCAAAATAGGTCAAAGGCCCAATTGACATCAAAAAAGCATTCGATTTTCCGCTTTCCACCCAGCGGTTCAGCTGTTGCTCATAATCCAGATAAACGGTGTAATTGTCATATTCCTCCTCAGCCCAGTTTTTGAGATAATCCCAATTGCGGATCAGGCTTTCGTGGGTAATGTCAAGCACGTCATTTTCACCAAGAGCACGGCTTTCCGGATCATCGGAAATAAATGGCCTGATAAAAGTATTGCCAGGTTCACGGAAAATATTCAATACCGCTCCGACTTCCAAGGTGCCGAATTCCTTCCTTCCCAAAATATTGGTGATTTCCTGTAGGGTCATTCGGTTCCTAACAGCACGGCTTTGGTCAATTTTGGTCAGGCAGGAAAAAGCATTTTTAATAATTGCTTTTGTGTCTTCGTTGGAAATATCCTTACCTGTATTTTCAATGTAGTAGGCCCTTGCCTGCTCAAATAGCTTGTTGGTATGGGTATCAAGGACATTCTGCAGACTCGGTGCATGATAACAGGCTTTGATATTTTCAGGCAGATCATCAAACCATTTTTTAAATTTCAATACCTGATCTTCCGGCAGTTCTGATACCGGCATTCCCCCTACCATAGCATAATGGATCAGATCCATTTCTTCTGTTCCATTATTGGCCGCATGCCAAATCTGATTGAGCGCATGCTGAAGAATTGGAAGTTGATCTACTCCCTCGGTCAGATCATGGATTAATCTTTCTGTAAGTCTTCTTGTAATTTGATTTCCACTGAGGACAGCCGGTTCTTCGATGACCAATTGCAGTTGGGCCCTGTTGAGCCGGGGGACAAAAAACTGGGAAAATCCTATGTACTCAGGCAATCCTCGAAAAGCCGCGCATTGCCCAATGAAGTCTGACCTCATGGTAAAAATAACATAGATGGGCAGTCCTTCCTCCAATGCTATCTTGGAGGTTTCAAGCAATAAATTTAAAACCAGGTTGGCTTCTTTTGAAGGAACTCCCTTATCATAGTTTTCAGGATTGGTAAAAAATTCCTCAAACTGATCCACAAGGATAATCAAATTGGCTGCTTTTCTCTTAATACTTGCCCTTTTCCTATCGTCTGCTGCCTGCCACTCCAAAGCATCTTCATCAAGAAATCTATCAGAATTCCGATATAAATCAACAATGGCAGAGAAGCCATGCTTCAGTTCCGATTCAACAGTTACCTCATTTGGGATATCTAGTTGATTGGCTATGGCTTTGCACAGGTTTTTGAATGGAGACCTTTCAGGTCTAAAATCAGCGACACACCATTGGGTATATTTCGATTTAAGGAAACCTGCCCGGGCATTGGGAATGATTCCTGCATAGACCAGTGATGATTTGCCATCACCCGAAGCACCTGTCAGCATCAAAAACTTATTACGCTGCAATTGGGCTGTTGCAGCATCAATATCATCTTCCCTACCTTTAAAGTATAAAGATTCCTCTTCTGTAAAAGAGCGCAGTCCCGTATAGGGGCATATTTGATAGTCTTCAAACATACCCGTTATTTAAGATTGACAACTGTGGTATAAACTTTTTTGACTTCTGCCGGCACTTCCTCTTTGGGAACAATGGTAGAAACCACTTTCGGAGCTTTGAAAATCCGTGCAAAGTTACTTCTTGGATCATCTTCACCAACAAAAAATATAGGCGTAGGAGAAGAAGCACCACCTACCTCTTTCCAGATTTGTTTGATGAAAGGCAAAGCCCAATCTGCAGCATATTTGAAATACACCACTGCCAGTTTACTTTTTGGAATCTGCTGTGAGGACACTTCCCTATATTGATCTTCACCATCGGGCATGATATTCATGATTTCGATCGGGTATTCCAAACTCAACCTGTCAGTAATTTCTTTTGCTTCCAGTTCATCCTGCTGGTTGAAAATAAAAAAGATATCGGTATCCTTGGAGTCGAAGATTTCCACTTCCTCCTTCATCATGACTACCCTAATGTCATCTACCAATTGCATTGGGCCGGCACTATTGGAAAACATCATGTTTTTGGTGATGTTGTTCCTTATGTACTTGATAAATTCCTGTTGAGCAGATTTAATGGTTCCTGTAGATTCAGGATGAACCCAAATAAATGAATTGAAATCTGAATTTGCAGCATCAATTATTTTTTTTGCTTCCAGAAACTGATATTGCGGAAAAGAAACATCATCTTCTGATTCGAAACGTCTTCCAAATTCCCCGCTTAATATATGGAGCGAGCAAACGCATTGATTTAGAGCTTCAACGGTCTTTGCTTTAAAAACCTCATCATCTGCCGGGCAATCAATAGAAGGGAGAACATTGAATCCTGCTTTTTGGAGGATAATCGCCATCTCCTCTCTTTTTTCTTTAATGTCATTGGATGTCCATGCCAGAAAAATATTGGGTCTGGCACGATCTATCATTTGAACTTTCAATGAAGAAGACAAAGACGTAGAAACTACATTGGGGACTATTTTTGTAGCTGTTGGCGAAAAGGCGGTATATCCGAAAGAGTTTTCTTTTTGAAAAAGTTTGGCTCCCGAAACAATATCCTTGACAGCATTGGCCAATTTATTGATCTGATTTCGGTACATAGGCCTGTTTGGATTTCCCTGCTTTTCGTCATCTATAGGCAGCAGGGGACGGTTGACACCATCTTCTCTGAAAATAAAATCAATAGAACGTAGACCATCTGAAAGTTCAGATTCAAGGAGTTTGATATCCTCCATATCTATATCATGAATTTTTACAGGAATCACTCTTGAAGCGACATTGTCATTCAATAGCTTAATGGTTTTGCCCATTTTCTCGCTAAGTACCCCATCTTGAAATCCTTTGAATTCATTTTTCCAAACAGGTGAATTGACATCACAATAAGTTTGTGAAATAATCGGAATGAAAATCAAAGATTTTATTTTTGAGGAAACAGACCCGTCTTCTTGTAGAAATTTCTTCTTTTCATCTTCGGGATTAATATCGAAATAAATTGAAAGTTTATCCTTGCAGGTTGCGCTCAGTTCCTGTTTGAGCTTTGCGACGAGTTCGGAAACCCAACCATCATATTTATTATCATTAAACCTGAAACTGATATGGATATCATAATCATATTCAGGAATAATGGATGACTTCTCTATGGCTGAGGTTTGATTGCTGCTTGAAATAGAAGATGCGGACAGTATTCTATAGACCTTAACGGGTTCTTTTACATTTTTAAGATTTTCAATTTTAAAAAATTCTGATCGGATGTCATTTTTATTGGTGAGGTCTCTTTGTACCGATTCTGATACGAATATACTCGCCGGCGCTGCCAATGCCTGTATTCTTGCTGCAATATTGACTACATCTCCAAAAATGTCCTCATTCTCAAAAATGACTTCCCCCTGGTGAATTCCTATTCTAAGTTTATAAACATTTGCTTCGTTGCATAACTCCTGGATTTTTATGGCGGCGTAAACTGCATTACTCACTGAAGGAAAGCTTGCCATCACTCCATCACCAAGTTCTTTGATAAACTTACCACCAAATTCATCTATCACAGGTTTATGGATTTCCCTGTTTTTCCTTAATAATTCAAAGGCTTTTTGTTCATCATTACCCATCAATGCCGTATATCCGACAATATCAGTGAACATGATCGCTGCAAGTTGGCGTATTTGTGACATTCTATAAATCTAAGAAAATATGTATAAAGGATCCATTGAAAAACAATTCAACAGTAATATGGGAAATTTTGTCCACATTTAGATATTTCTATATAATTATTTGAAAATCACCAAAGAATATAATGTATATCCTTATTAATATAGAATTTAAAAATAATTCTATTTTGCTTTTCAAATTCCATTTTGATGTTATAAAGAATTGTATTTCTACCAACAATTGAAATGTTAAAAAAAAAATAATTAAACATTATCAAGATAAAATTGATGCTTTGAAGACCGAAACACACGTGTCAAATTTTCTCTTTCGCCTTTTAGTTGATTTTTAAAATCGTGAAAGGGCTATCTTTCTCACGGATTTTTATAGGTCTATTTAGCAGTCTGTCAAATTGTTCTATTTTCCCTCCTTCTATTTCCCCAAGCGCATAAAGGTTTGGGGTTCCCCCAAGTTGAGAAAGAACTATTCGGCTTTTCCATCACCGGGGATCGGGACAGGAAAATGTGGAGGTGATACAGATGAAGTCTGATAACCCCCTTGAAAACGCCAAAAGCCAGCTTATCGGGCTGGCTTTTAAATAATGTGGCTGCGGTCAGCCACGGCAGACAGGCCTACTCTCCCGTGCGCCGCGGCGTACCAGTACCCCGCCACGACGGGCAGGCGCGGCGGATCGGGATGGGAGGAGGTGGCCGGGATCATGACAGCAGGGAAAACAATACCACCCTGTAAACGCGAAAAGCCAGCTTTAGGGGCTGGCTTTTGAATAATGTGGCGGCGGCCTACTCTCCCGGGTGTAACCCCAGTACCATCGGCGCTGCAGGGCTTAACTTCTCTGTTCGGGATGGGAAGAGGTGGGACCCCTGCGCTGGGCCGCCTAATCTTTCTGTACCAGGTACAAAGTACGATGTACAATGCTGGATACAGTGTCCGCTATGGGACCAATATCTTAAGTTCAAGATCTTTGTACTTTGTACTTGGTACTTGGTACTCAGATCCATGATATGTCTCGCAGAGAATGCGGCAGCTTCGGACTGAAGCAAGTTTTCGGGCTATTAGTACTGCTCGGCTTTGCCATTCCTGGCTTTACACCTGCAGCCTATCAACGTCATCGTCTCTGACGGCCCTGTTTGGAAGTCTCATCTCGGAGGGGGTTTCGCACTTAGATGCTTTCAGCGCTTATCCCTTCCCGACGTAGCTACCCGGCAGTGCAGTTGGCACCACAACCGGTACACCAGCGGTCAGTCCAACCCGGTCCTCTCGTACTAAGGTCAGCACTCCCCAAACTTCCCACGCCCGCAACAGATAGGGACCGAACTGTCTCACGACGTTCTGAACCCAGCTCGCGTGCCACTTTAATGGGCGAACAGCCCAACCCTTGGGACCTTCTCCAGCCCCAGGATGTGACGAGCCGACATCGAGGTGCCAAACCTCCCCGTCGATATGAGCTCTTGGGGGAGATCAGCCTGTTATCCCCAGAGTACCTTTTATCCTTTGAGCGACGGCCTTTCCATGCAGTACCGCCGGATCACTATACCCGTGTTTCCACCCTGCTCGGCTTGTCGGCCTTACAGTCAAGCCCCCTTATGCTATTGCACTCCGCGCACGGTTACCAAGCGTGCTGAGGGAACCTTTGGAAGCCTCCGTTATCCTTTTGGAGGCGACCACCCCAGTCAAACTACCCACCAAGCAATGTCCCCCGAAAAATCGGGGTTAGATACCAGGCAAACAAAGGGCGGTATTTCAACATTGACTCCACAGCGCCTGGCGACGCCGCTTCACTGTCTCCCGCCTATCCTACACATCGTTTACCCGATACCAATGCTAAGCTGCAGTAAAGGTTCATGGGGTCTTTCCGTCCCGTTGCGGGTACACGGCATCTTCACCGTGACTACAATTTCACCGAGCTCATGGCTGAGACAGCGCCCAGATCGTTACACCATTCGTGCAGGTCGGAACTTACCCGACAAGGAATTTCGCTACCTTAGGACCGTTATAGTTACGGCCGCCGTTTACCGGGGCTTCGATTCAATGCTTCCCTTGCGGTGACATCCCCTCTTAACCTTCCGGCACCGGGCAGGTGTCAGGCCTTATACTTCATCTCTCGATTTCGCAAAGCCATGTGTTTTTGCTAAACAGTCGCCTGGGCCTTTTCACTGCGGCCTCCCGCCATCGCTGGCGGATAGGCGCCCCTTCTCCCGAAGTTACAGGGCCATTTTGCCGAGTTCCTTAGCCATGATTCACTCGAGCACCTCAGGATTCTCTCCTTGACCACCTGTGTCGGTTTGCGGTACGGGCTGTCATACGCTTATCGCCAGAAGTTTTTCTTGGAAGCTTTTGGGGACTCTATCCGCGCTCCCGAAGGATTGCGGTACTTTCAGGTTCGGCTATCTCCACGCATTTGACTATGGAAACAATACCTACTCCCTTCAACGCGGTATTCCGTCACCGCGCGGTCCTTACAACACTCCGTCACTCCGTCACCTGTATGACAGGTATGGGAATATCAACCCATTTTCCATCGGAATCCCCCTTCGGGTTATCCTTAGGCCCCGACTGACCCTGATCCGATTAGCGTTGATCAGGAAACCTTGGTCTATCGGTGTGGGGGTTTCCCGCCCCCATTATCGTTACTTATGCCTACATTTGCTTTTCCAAACTCTCCAGCACACATCGCCATGTGCATTCACCGTGTTTGGAATGCTCCCCTACCAGATCCCCCCGTAGGTACGGGAGGAAATCCTACGCTTCGGTATTACACTTGATGCCCGTTTATTATCGACGCCCTGCCGCTCGACCAGTGAGCTGTTACGCACTCTTTAAAGGAATAGCTGCTTCCAAGCTAACCTCCTGGCTGTCTCTGCAGCTGGACCGCCTTTGTTCAACTTAGCGTAAATTCCGGGACCTTAGCGGTAGGTCCGGGTTCTTTCCCTCTCGGACACGGACCTTAGCACCCATGCCCTCACTGCCGCTACTGTATGACGGCATTCGGAGTTCGTCAGGATTTGGTAGGATATGACTCCCCCTAGTCCTATCGGTAGCTCTACCTCCGTCATA